>JBBREF010000048.1:0-22070 GCA_038203205.1 Gemmatimonadales bacterium
TTGGATGCCATGAAGTTCACGTTGTCCGTAAGGTCCTTCCACGTTCCCGCGACATCGGGCACTTCAGCCTGACCGCCCAGCTTTCCTTCGGTTCCCACTTCCTTCGCGACGCGTGTTACTTCGCCTGCGAAAATTCGGAGCGAGTCCACCATCGCGTTGATGGTTTCCTTGAGCTCGAGAATCTCTCCCTGCACGTCGACCGTGATCTTGCGTGAGAGATCGCCTTTCGCGACTGCCGTAGTGACGTCGGCGATGTTACGGATCTGGCCGGTGAGGTTCGAGGCCATGGCATTCACGTTGTCGGTCAGGTCCTTCCATGTTCCGCCGACACCCGGTACTTCTGCCTGGCCGCCGAGCTTTCCTTCGGTGCCTACTTCCTTCGCCACGCGTGTCACTTCGGAGGCGAATGAGCTGAGCTGATCGACCATCGTGTTGATCGTGTCCTTCAACTCCAGCACTTCACCCTGTGCATCCGCGGTGATCTTTCTCGACAGGTCTCCCTTCGCGACTGCCGTCGTAACATCGGCGATGTTTCGCACCTGGCCCGTGAGGTTCGAGGCCATGAAGTTCACGTTGTCAGTCAGGTCCTTCCACGTACCTGCAACTCCCGGCACGTTCGCCTGTCCGCCGAGCTTTCCTTCGGTTCCTACTTCGCGAGCTACGCGTGTCACTTCTGACGCGAAGCCTGAAAGCTGGTCGACCATCGTATTGATCGTGTTCTTCAGCTCCAGTGTTTCACCACGAGCCTCAACCGTGATCTTTCGAGCGAGATCTCCGCGGGAAATGGCGGTGGTAACGTCGGCGATGTTTCGCACCTGACCAGTCAGGTTGGAAGCCATCGCGTTCACATTGTCAGTGAGATCCTTCCACGTTCCGCCAACCCCGGGCACGTTCGCCTGTCCGCCGAGCATGCCTTCGGTTCCGACTTCGCGTGCAACGCGTGTCACTTCTGAAGCGAATGACGAGAGCTGATCGACCATCGTGTTGATCGTGTTCTTCAGCTCGAGAATTTCACCCTTTGCGTCGGCCGTGATTTTTCGGGAGAGGTCACCGCGCGCGACTGCAGTCGTGACGTCGGCGATGTTTCGCACCTGGCCAGTGAGGTTCGAGGCCATGAAGTTGACGTTGTCGGTCAGGTCTCTCCACGTTCCCGCGACGCCGGGCACGTTCGCCTGACCGCCCAGCCTTCCTTCAGTTCCCACTTCGCGCGCCACGCGCGTCACTTCTGCTGCGAAAGCACCAAGCTGGTCGACCATCGTGTTCACCGTCGTGCCGATGCGCAGGAATTCACCCTGCACCATCTTGCCGTCGATCTCGAGCACCATTCGCTGGGCGAGATCTCCCTCGGCTACCGCAGTGAGTACGCGGGCGACTTCAGTGGTTGGCGACACGAGGTCGGTGATGAGCGCGTTGATAGAGCTGGTTATCGTCGCCCATCCGCCTGTTGCGCGTCCGATCGAGGCGCGCGCGTTCATCTGGCCCTCGCGACCGATCGTGGTAGACACCCTCACAGCCTCCGACGCCAGCCTTTCGTTTCGCTCGGCTATTCCGTTGAAGGCCGACGCAATTTCATCGAGGCGAGAGTTGTCAGATCCGCCGAGACGGACGGTGAAGTCACCATCGCGGAGATCGCGCAGAGCTGTGAGGAGGTCGGCGAGCTCCTGATCGGAGCCCCCACCGCCATTGGATCCCCGGGCATTTCGCGAAGAACTCCCATTGCGACGGGATTTCCCGGTGCCATTGCGTTTCCGGGTGGCCGGTGGCTGGACTTGTGACTCAGAGTCCAGCGGACTTTCGATTGTGTCGCCGATTTCCACGGCCATCTCCTAACTGAAAGGATGTCTTGGGTAGCGTCGAGCATACCGACAGGCCCATTGGAGCACCAGACGGTGGGTGTCGGGGGTTTCCTCTATATCAAACTAGAGGCCACAGACTTTGAGCCAGAGGGCGCAGGGGGGGAACACACAGAACACGGAGGAGGCGCGCGATACCCCGGCCCTGGGGGCCCGGGGGCAAAACCACTCCAGAATCAGGCGAGAATCAGTCGCACCGGAATGCCGCCATTCGTCGTACGAAACGCCTCTTCCAGATCGAGCTTGAGCTGGGATTCCAGCTCCGGGTCGGCGGAGAGCATCGCCATGCGGTACCCCGGTGCCTGATCGCGCACGATGCGGCCAAGCTGGGCATAGAGATTACGGAGGGGGCCGGACTCACCGACTCTCATTCCGTAAGGCGGGTTCGTCACGATCCAGCCGGGCGGTTGGGGATAGTTTGCATCCGAAACTGCACGCTCGGATACCTCTATATCAGCGCTTACCCCGGCGCGTTCTGCATTCGCGATGGTCGCGGCAATCGCCCCGGCATCACGATCTGATGCGACGATCGGCGCCGGTCCGGCATCGAGAACCCCCGCCCGAGCCTGCGCCAGCATTTCCGACCACTTCCCGACATTGTGCGCCGGCCATTTTTCGAACGCGAAGGTACGCTGGCTTCCAGGCGCGATATTCCGCGCGATCATCGCTGCCTCGATTGCGATCGTGCCCGCACCACACATCGGGTCGACAAGGGGAATCGATGGATCCCAGTCGCTGCCGGCGATCATCGCTGCCGCCAGCGTTTCCCTGAGCGGGGCTTTTGCAACCGCCTTCCTGTATCCGCGGCGATGCAGCAGCTCGCCCGACGAATCTGCGCTTATCGTGCACTCGTCGTGAACGATACGCACGACGAAGAGCTGCGCGCTGCCATCCTCATCGTCTTCGGCGACGGGCGCTGCAGCGATGCCACCCGTCGCCTTCAGCAGGCGCGCCGCAACTGCATCAGAATGATAGAGCTTCGATTTCCTGCATGTCACCCTGAAGCGAACCGGGTGCCCTGGAGCGACATAACGCGACCAGTCGATCCGCTTCGCGCGCCGTTCCAGCTCATGAAAGGTGCTCGCATGAAATTCCGCTACGCGCACGACGACCCGATTGGCGAGGCGTGACCAGAGGTTGGCGCGCTGCACGTGCGCGAGTCCGCCGGTGAAAATGACGCCGCCTGACACGGTCTCACCCACAGCGATGCCGAGCGATGTGAGTTCGGTCGCGAGCAGGCCCTCGATGCCCGGGGCAGTCATTGCAAAAAATTCGTGTTTCACGTGGAGATCGCAAGCTAGTCGGAGCCAGACCGCAACGTGAAGACATTGCGGACTGCGGACGTATTTCGGACTCGGGGCTTCGGACTGAGCTGATTGCGGACTGCGGACGCATTTCGGACTGCGGATTACGGTCGGTACCTCCCGATTTTTGTCAGGATTTCGTATTCCGCAATACGTCCGCAGTCCGAAATGCCCTTAGTCCGCAGTCCGAAATGCCCTTAGTCCGCAGTCCGCAATGCCCTTAGTCCGCAGTCCGCAATGCCTTTGGCGATGCGGAATAGTTCATGCGATCGCTGCTCCCCTGTGACAGTCAGAAAAGACAAAGCGGGCGCTCGCGAGATTCTCCGTAAGCGCTTCGGCCACGATAATTTCCGCCGCGGGCAATGGGATCCAATCAAGGCCCTGCTCGACGGACGCGACGCTATGGTCGTGATGCCCACCGGCAGCGGCAAGTCGCTGATCTACCAGCTCGCGGCCGTTTCACTGCCCGGGCTCACAGTTGTCGTCAGTCCACTCATCGCACTGATGAAGGACCAGAAGGACAAGCTCGACGCACAGGGCGTCGACGCCGTAGCAATGCACTCGCACCTCTCCACCGGAGAAACCCGCGAAGCGCACCGGCAGATTACAGACGGCGAAGGCGAATTGCTCTACCTCACGCCCGAGCGGTTCAAGGATCGCGATTTCTTCGAGCGACTTCTCACCCGCAAGGTGAGCCTCTTCGTCATCGACGAGGCCCACTGCGTCAGCCAGTGGGGACACGACTTCCGCCCCGACTACCTCAGCCTCGGCTCCATCGCAAAACGACTGGGAAGGCCACCGATACTGGCACTCACGGCCACTGCAACCCAGGAAGTGCAGGACGACATCATCCGTCAGCTCGCGATGCACGACCCGCACGTCACCATCACCGGCTTCGCCCGGCCCAACCTTCGGTTCGAGGTACGGCGCACGGTCAATGATGGAATCAAGGATTCAATACTCGAACAGATCCTGAACGAGACACCCGGATCAGGAGTGATCTACGTTGCCACCGTGAAGGAAGCCGAGCGGCTCTACCAGCAGTTCTCCGAGCGCCACAGCATCGGGCTCTATCATGGAAAACGTGCAGCCGCTGATCGCAAGCAGGTTCAGGATGCATTCATGAAAAACGAGATCAAGGCGATCATCGCGACCAACGCATTCGGCCTGGGAATCGACAAGCAGGACATAAGATTCGTCGTGCACTACCACTTCCCGGGCTCCATCGAGTCTTACTATCAGGAAGCCGGACGCGCGGGACGCGACGGACTGCCGGCTGTCTGCACTATGCTTTACCGCGTAGAGGACCGCCGCATCCAGTCATACTTCCTCGGCGGCAAATATCCAGAGGTGCAGGAGGCAGCGAAAGTTGCGCTTGCACTCGAGAAGTACCCGCTCGATCAGCCGGTTCTCCTCAGCGACATCACCGACATGACCGAGGTTCCCCAGCGAAAGGCGAAGATTGTTTTTGCGCTATTGAAACGCCACGGGCTCGTTCGAGAGCACCGTGGCGGACGATGGCAGCGTCTTCAGGGCAACCTTACCTCATGCGACCTCAGCAGCGACCTGACTGACTACGAGGAGCGTCGCGCCAACGATCAGAAGAAGCTCCAGACCATGATCGACTTCTGTCAGACCACCGACTGCCGGACCCGGTTCATCCTCGAGCACTTCGGCGAGGAAGTCATCGACGACTGGGCATGCCACAACTGCGACGCCTGCGATGCGCGACAGGCGTGGGTTGCGTCGGAAAAACGCATCGCCTGATCAGGTCGCGGAAAGCACCGCTGTCAGCGTGATTTCGACGTTGCCATGGAATGCCTTGGAGACAGGGCATCCACTCAGCGTTGCGTTGGCGATCTCCTGGAATTTCGCGTCGTCGAGGTCCGGTACCACGACTTTTACGTCAAGATGGATCTTCGTTATGCGAGATCCGCCCTCGCCTGACTCGACAGTGCAGGCAGCCTGCGTCTCGATTGCGATCGGCACGGTTCCATTCTTCTCCAGTGACCCCGCGAGAGCCATGCTGAAGCACGCTGCCTCAGCTGCTGCAAGGAGCTCCTCCGGATTCGAGCCTACTCCTTCCTCGAACCGCGAGCTGAAGTTGTACTGCCCTCCGATTGCGCCGCTTTCACCGTTGAAAGTTCCCTTTCCACCCTTGAGCCCACCTTCCCATCGTGCACTCGATCTACGTGTCGGCATTCCTGTTTCTCATGTTTGAAGTTCCTGATCAAAACGCGTTAATCGTGCCATGGCTTTCGCCCCGCTCCATGTAAATTCCGGTGTGTCCGATCAATACGAGAACTCGATCCCGCCGTCAATCGAGCGCGTGCTTCGGCTATTCCGGTCAATGGGCCGGGAAGAGAAGATGCAGGCGCTCGTTCAGTACTCGAAAAAGCTCGAGCCGCTGCCTGAGCGCTTCCGCGACCTCGACCGCGCCGAATTCAATGTCCCAGAGTGCCAGACCCGCGTCGACATCATTCCCGAGGTCATCGACGGAAAGATGTATTTCCACGCAGACCTCAACGCCCGACAGTCTCCAACGATTGCGGCCGTCCTCGCGATTGTCTTCGCTGCCGTGAACGGACAGCCGCCATCGACAACTCTCGCGATCCCCGGCGATTTCGTCCGCACCCTCATGGAAAGTATCGGGCTCGGCGCGCGCGAAACCGGACTGAACGCTATGATTCTGCGGCTGAAGCGCCACGCATCACAGGCAGCTCCAACCCTCGAGGATAACTCACTTGGCACAGGCTCAGACATATAAGAACCACCGGCGCTTTTTCTGGCCGTATCATTTCGTCGTACAGCCAATTCTCCTGGCGAATTTCCTGTTCGAGCTGGGAGATTTCATCAAGGTGCCGACGAGGGACACGGGCTGGATGGTGATTCTGGCGTTTGGCCTCTTGCTGCTGGCGGTAACCGCCAGGGCCATGGCACTTATGGCGCAAAACCGGGTTATCCGGCTCGAGGAACGCATTCGCCTCGCCCGTCTGATCCCGACAGAAGATCATGGCCAGATCGAGAGCCTGGCCACACGCCACCTTGTCGGGCTTCGCTTTGCGCCTGACAACGAAGTTGTGGGCCTCGCGAAACGCTGCCTCTCCGGTGAGCTCAAGACCGCGGCAGACGTGAAGAAGAGCGTGCAGAACTGGAGACCCGACCACCTGAGGGTCTAGACTCCCATCGCCTTGATGAGAACACGCTTCGAGCGCTGTCCGTCCCACTCACCATAGAACACGCGCTGCCAGGGACCGAAGTCGAGCTTGCCCATGGTAACCGGGACGATCACCTCGTGGCCAACTGTCAGGGATCGCAGGTGTGCAGCGGCGTTGTCCTCGCCCGTCCCGCTGTTGTGTTTGTAGTCATCAGGTGACCACGGGGCGATCCGCGTCTCGAGCCATTTGAGGATGTCCTGCCACAGGCCGGACTCGTGGTCGTTGACGAACACCGATGCCGAGATGTGCATCGCTGAAACGAGCACGAACCCCTCGTCGATGCCTGCAGCAGCGCGACATGCCTCGACATCATCGGTAATGTCGACGATCTCCTGGCGCTTCTTCGTATTGAATGTGAGATACGAAGTGTGAGTCTTCATCTGTTACACGCGCTCTTCTATGAGCGCTGCGTGCCACGAGTCTGCTGCGCGCGACTTGAACCGCGCCTTCCACTCGCCGAGCGTCGTCACTGACAGATCGAAAACCTCGGTGGTTCCATCGACTTCGCCTCGCTCGCCCATGTCGCTGAATTCATCCCGCGTCACGGCGCGTATGTCACCACCGCGGTCGCGGAAGTAGACCATTCCGCTCGTCACGAGCTTCGCGCCGATTTCATTCTCCATCGCCTTGAATGTCCGGAACAGAACGTCGATCGAGCAACCCGATGCGCCTTCCCGCTCCTGGTCGACTCCGATTGTGAGGAACCGGTCCTCACTCCAGTCTCTTCCGGAAACGAGATCGACACCGTGCGCTTTCCATTGCGACAGAAAATCGTCTGTAGCTCCAAGGAGTTTGTCTTTCGAAGTGGGTTCGAGCTGGCGATCGGCGCCGTAAACCCAGACGCGGGATGAATCAGGCAGGGAATCGAAACTGGTAGCGGGCATTGGGGCTCCTTGGGGACTCCTCAAACTAGATCAGACCTCGAGAATCCTCCACATGTACCACGCCGCTATGGTCCGGTGCGGCGACCAACGGGCACCACGCTTCAATACCTGCGCAGGCGTGGGGAGCTTTCGCATCCGGTACGCTTTCTGAATCCCCTTCTGCACTCCGAGGTCAAGCTCCGGCAGCACATCCGGCCGGCCGAGTCGGAACATGAGGAACATCTGGGCGCTCCAGCGGCCGATCCCTTTTACCTGCGTCAGCGCTGTGATGATCCCGTCATCATCCATCGCATCGAGCGAGTCGATCGGAAGTGATCCGTCGAGCACGTGGTCCGCGAGATTTCTCACGTAGTTTGCCTTCGCGGTGGACAACCCTGCACTTCTGAGCGCCTCGTGGGACGTCGCGACAATTCGTGATGGTGCTTCCGCTCCATCACCGATAAGCGTCAGGACTCTTCCGTGGATGGTCGCCGCTGCCTTCCCCGATAGCTGCTGATAAACGATCGATCTCACCAGTGCATCGAAGTGTGTCCATTCAGTTCGCGGCTCGAGCGTGCAACGACCGACCTGCGCGATGACGTCGGCCATTACGGGGTCGACGCGCTTCAGGTGATTCAACGCTTTTCTATGATTGGGAGGCATGACTCAAAAGAAGCATACGTGATTTTTTCCACTCACCGGGAGTGGCTCGCGGTTGAGCCGGAGCTCGATCAGCGTGGTGGTGAAGGGAAAGAAGAACTTCACCCCCTTGTCGTCAGCAAGCGAAGATATGTCGAGTTCGGCATCCCACGTATTGCCAGACATTCCGGCGCCCCCATCCTCGCTACCGTACCCATGGTATCCGACAAGCTGTGATCCTGACGATGCCATCACCCGTATCCACAGGTTCTCCAGTTTGTCGGCTCCGATCTTTTCGAGGTTTACGTGAAAGCAGCGAAAGCTCGGATCGTCGCTGAATGCGTGAACATCGACGTCGAACGGGTGCACCGCGCTTGCGCGGCCACGCGCTGTCCGCGTGAAGAGCTGAACGTTGTAGTCGAGGATCGGGTCCCCCCGCTCATCTATTGCCCTGATTACGAATTGCTGCCACGGATCTATACTCTCGACCGCCCGGCGTTCGCTCGATCGGGCCTGCCTGTGCCATTCATCGTATGACGCTCCATCGTTGACGCTGAGAGCCGACTCAACCATCCGAACCAGATCCGGACCCGGGTCGATGAGAATTGTCGAATGATTCTTCCCGGCGATATGCACCAGCGGAGCATCGACGTTTTTCCATGGTGCAACCTGGGTCCGTCTTCTTGCACTTTCGCCGGATGGATGGTGAGTCAGGTCGAGCACGATTTTTCTCGAGTTAAGCGCACATCCGGCCAACCTGACTGCACCGTCGGTACCGGGCTCGTTCGCGAGCTTTCTGAGGCCGCGGTAGCCCGAGGTCCCGCAGAATACGAAGACGTACGGCGTGCGCGGGGTTGGTCCGAAAACCGTGTCCGGGCCGAGAACGTCGTGGTGAGCGAGATCCCACGTGAATTGGCTGCCGAGCTCGAGGCCCGAGAGGATCTTGTCGCCGGCCTCGAGGAAGTCGGGGCCGAGCTGGCGGTTGCCGGTGAACATCGCACCCAGCCAACTGCGGCCTTTGTGCGCCAATGGTGACCCGAAAGTGGCTGGAGCTAGAGCGATTAAGCGCTTCAGCCTGCCGCGTCTTCCGGAGTACATGCTGAGCCACGCCCGCACTACCAACATCCCGGTTGAATGAACTATCGCATCGAATGGCTGATCAGCCTCGAACCCCGCCTGCACTCTCAGCGCTCTGTCGAAAGCCTCGGCAAGATCCCTGATCGTCACTTCGTTGGTGAGCGAGCGATAACTGCACGCATGGAGAGTAGCCGGATCGAATCCCCGACCGACAAGCGCTGACCGCCATGCGTCGAACGCTCCCGCTGCGGCAGAGTAGCCGTGTACCAGCACGATCGGATTGGCTGCCACAGATTCCTCCCGCCGCCTGCGCGGCACAGGTGTTTGCCCGTTCTGGAACAACCTTTCTGGCTGGGTATATTAGTATCGGCAAGCCAAACCTCACCAATCAATCAGCCAGCCCCCCTGAGCAGAAGGATGGGCTGGACGCGCCATCCACCAGGCAGGAGCAAGTTGATGAAAGTTCTCTCAAAGAGCCTTTTCGCCGTGGCTACCATGGTAGTCGCGACACCGCTCTTCGCGCAGCAGACCACCGAGCCCGCTGGTCCGACCTGCGAGATCGAGCAGGGAAAACCTCAGCCCGTTGCACGGGCGATGCTCGCCCTCACGAAGGCGCAGACAGTGATGAAGACCGGCGACGCGTCGGCCGACCTCAAGTCGATTGTCACGCTTCTCACACCGCCAAACTTTAAAAACGACAACCCAGTCGGTCGGGCATTCATGCTCGCATCCGCTTATGTGTTCCTTCTCGAGCAGCCCGGCATCGCCGCAGTGATGCCGCGTGGCTCAGTCGGTATCGTAACGGACCCTTCAGCCCCGATCGACCTGTTCGCCGCCGCAGATTCAGCCATCTCGATCGTCGAGCAGAGCTCGCCGGCGTGCGCGACTTATATGGCGCCATTCCGCCAGCAGAAGGCATGGCTCAACGTCACCAACGCCGCCATCAACGCGCTCAACGCAAACCAGCTCGATTCGGCCGAAGTTTTCGCCAACCGGTCACTCAGGCTAGACCGCACATCGCCGTACCCGTACACCGTGCTCGCGAGCGTCGCAAAGAGCCGCAACAACATGCCGGCTGCCATCGAGTACTCGAAGAAGGTCGTCGAGACATCAGGCGCCGATTCCAGCTACGCCGATGTCAAGGAGCGCGCGATCTACGAGATCGCCTCCGCCCAGACGAACGCTGCGCTCAAGGCGACAGGCGCGGAGAAGGTGCGTCTCGCCCGCGAGGCGACAGCAGCATGGACGCAGCTCACCGAGTCGAAGGACTTCATTCAGTCGCAGGCTGCCGTCTCGAACCTTCAGCGCACCTACATCGCAGCTGGCGACAGCGCGCAGCTCGGAAAAATCTACGCGCCGATGATTGCCGAGCCCGCGAAGTTCTCAGAGGGTGCACTGCTTCAGGCCGGTGTCATTGCGTCGCAGTTCAAGCGTCCTGACGATGCTGCCCTTCTCTTCGAGGGCGTCGTCGCTCGCAACCCGTACTCACGCGACGGCCTCAACAATCTCGCCGCCAGCTACCTGCAGGCCGGTGAGACCCAGAAGGCGATTCCGGTCATCGACAAGCTCGTCGCACTCGATCCCAGCAACCCCGACAACTGGATGCTCTACGCATTCGGATACGTCGGAATGCTCAAGGGAACCAAGGATGCGAAGTTGACGAAGGCATACAACGATTCGCTCGTGTTCTACAACAACAAGTCCGAGAAGATGCCTGTGCAGGTGGTGTTCACCGAATTCTCGAGAAACAGCGAAGGCACGACCCTCGCCGGCAAGATCGAGAATCGCGGCACTACAGCGAAGACCTACCCGATTGCAATCGAGTTCCTCGGCCCCAATGGCGAAGTTCTCTACACCGAGACGGCAAGCGTCGGCCCGGTAGCGCCAAAGGCGAGCGCGGAATTCCGCGTGAAGAGCGACAAGACGGGGGTGGCCGGTTACCGCTACAAGCCTCTCACCTGATTCGGTCTTAGAAAGAAGGGCACGCCGAAGGGCGTGCCCTTCTTTTTCTGACAAAGCTCCAAGCTGGCCGCTCACCAAGCTGGCAGCGGGTACCTGTTCCTTTCTTAAGTTGCGTCGTAGCGGGATGCTCCAAGCTGGCCTAGCTGTATAGCTGGCAGCCTGAACTTCGCAGTGCGAGCCGCGAGCAATCCAGTCATGCCAGCTCAGAGCTTCCTGCTACGTCACAACTGAAAAAAGGAACAGGTACCAGCAGCCGGCTTTGTCAGACTCCAGCCTGGAGCTTGGCTTGGAGCTTGGCTTGGAGCTTGGCTTGGAGCCCGGCTTTGAAGTCCTAAACAGGAAGCTCGAGCGACCCTGGCGTAATAGCGCCGTAGATCCAGAAAGTGGACCCATCCCACCAGAATATCGCGATCTGCTCCCATTGCCTTGCGAGTTCGATCGCCCGGTCACGATCAACCTTGAGCGCTACGCTGCACTCGCAGTGCGATCGATCGGGCGAGCACGCATCGACCCTTACAAACTCGTCACCCGAGCTTATCAACTCGCTCTCCAACTCGTTCATCCTCCGGGTGTTCTCATCAGCGGGCAGGTCGACCCCTCGTGGATTGAAGGCGGTAAGCACCCCGAACTCACCCTCGAGACCCATCGCAATCAGCGCATCACGAGTAGCTGGCGGCACCCGCTCGCGCAGGTCCACATAGACCTCTGTCTCACCAGAGAAAATCAGCACAGTTTCCGGGTAGCTCGACCACCGCTCATCACGCGGCTTCCTGGGTTCAGTCATGCTGCAATCTCTGGTACACTCTTTGACCTTCGCAATACCATGCAGATCTGGCCCGACCTTCTCTACATAGTCCGGCATGGCGAATCCGCCGGTAACGTTGCGCGCGAGGCAGCGACTCTCGCAGGCGAACGCACTATCGGCATCGACACCCGCGATGTCGACGTCCCGTTGTCGGCTCTGGGAATCCAGCAGGCGGAAGCCCTCGGCCGCTGGTTCGCGACACTTTCAGCTGAACACACGCCAAACATCATCCTCACTTCGCCATATACCCGGGCGAGACATACTGCCGGGATCGTGGCAGAATCAGCCGGACTTTCGAAGGACAAGTTCACTGTCGTCGTCGACGAGCGGCTCCGTGAAAAGGAATTCGGTGTCCTCGACAGGCTGACCAAGGTCGGGATCGAGGCATACCATCCGGATCAGGCGGAGCATCGCAGGCTGCTCGGCAAGTTCTATCATCGCCCGCCAGGCGGTGAGAGCTGGTGCGACGTGATTCTTCGCCTTCGGAGCGCAATCGAAATGATCTCCCGCGAATATTGCGGCGAGCGCGTCCTGCTCGTGGGTCATTCAGTGGTTGTGCTCTGCCTTCGGTACCTCATTGAGCACATGACCGAGGAGCAGATTCTCAGGATAGATCGGGAGAATGAAGTCGCAAACTGCTCGGTCACCTCATACCGCTACGACGATTCCGCGAAGCCACGCGGAAAGCTCAGCCTCGACCTCTTCAACTTCGTCGCCCCACTCGAAGACGCCGGTGCGCCCGTCACCACCGAGCCGGATGCCAAGGTCGCAGCGAAGTAGGAAGGTCACGCGGCTGCTGGTCGAAATACCGGCACTGCTCGATGCTCAGGAGGCGGGAGTCCTTATCGGCGCACGCGGAATCGAGCCCGGCATGTCGGCGATCACGTAAGCAAACACCGCCATCAACGCCACACACTCAGCCATCTCCGCTGGGTCGAGCTTATCCATCGTATCAGCACTGCTGTGATGGTACCAGAAGTAGCGGGTGCCATCCACGATGGGCGACATCGTCGGGACACCAAGCGCGCCGATCGGTGCAGTATCGGCACCGCCACCACCTGATACCGCGCTGTCCGCGCCGATCGCTTTCAAGAGCGACGCAATATCCTTCGCTATGGCGAGCCCACCTTCTCCCGCCGTGATGCCGACACCACGCGGATCGAACACTCCATTGTCAGATTCAACGGCGACAATGTGCTTGTCGAGCTCTGCCCGATGTGCGTCGCGATAACCGGTCGCACCACGTCCGCCGTTCTCCTCATTCGTCCAGCCGACTACGCGAATCGTCCGCTTCGGCTTGAGACCGAGACGCTTGAGCAGTTTCACCGCCTCCCACGCTGCAACAACACCACCCGCATCATCCATTGCACCGACTCCAACATCCCAGGAATCGATGTGTCCGCCGAGCACGATGATCTCGTCCGGTTTCTCCGATCCGACGAGTTCCGCAACGATATTGCGTGACGGAGAATCAGGCATTGTCTGCCCCGACATCTTCAGCGTGACGGTGACGTTCTCGCCGCGCGCGATCATGCGATGCAGCATCGCCGCGTCTTCGACGCTGAGGGCCGCAGCCGGAATTTTAGTGACGGCCGAATCGTATCCCATCGCGCCCGTGTGCGGATTCTGCATCGTGCCCGACGACACGCTGCGAATCAACGATGCAACAGCGCCAACCTTGCCTGCTTCGATCGCGCCGCGGCTGCGATATCTCACGGTCTGGCCATAGCTGGTAAAGGGAACATCGAAGAGAACAATTTTCCCCTTCGCCTCGGCCGCGCGACTGGTGAGCTCCTCGAAGCTGGTAACTACCATTACCGAGGCGGTGATTCCGGCGGTGGGAGTTCCGACACTGCCACCGAGACCGATCATGCTGAGCGGAGTTGCACGTGGCGTTACGAGGAGCGCCCATTCCTCGCCGCGCACCCATTTGGGGACCATCACCGGCTCGCCACGTACATTCTGCAGCTGATCTTTCTTCATCTCGGCAAGCACCCAGTCGATTGCCTTCTCGAGACTGGCAGATCCGGAAAGCCTGTGCCCGAACCTGTCGGTGAGCTCGGCAAGCCGGTTCCATGCTGAGCTGTCGCTCAAGGCCGCGGATATGATGCGGTTTGCTGTTCCGCGGTATGGATCCGCAATCGGCGTAGGTGGCGCCTGAGCACCAGCCACTGAAGCAGAAACAATAAGAACTACCAGCGCACCAACCAGATTGCGTTTTATCAAGATTCCCGTGAGTTGTAGTTTTTTGTGCCAGTTCGCGAATCCGCAGTGGAGCCTGCTTACCCCGCTCTCAGTACCTTCTCGGGCATCGCGTGAGGCAGTTTGGCGGGAAGGCTCACGCTGAACACCGTCCCCTGCCCTTCACCACTCATCACCGAGACATCCCCGCCCATCAGGTTGGCAAGCCTGCGCGTTACAGTGAGCCCAAGTCCGGTTCCAGGCGCCCGGCGCGTCGCCTTCTGCTCTACCTGCCAGAAAGGATCGAAGATCCTGTTGAAGTGGTCTGGATGGATTCCGATACCAGTGTCCGTAACTGTGAGATGGACTTCGTTGCTGACAACTTTTCCATCGAGTGATACGCGACCGTGTTCCGTGAATTTCACCGCGTTCGACAGGAGGTTCACGAGAATCTGTCGCAATTTCGTGGAGTCGCTCTGGATGGTTACGCCCGCCCCCGGTGTGGTCATCGCGACTTCCAGCTTCTTCGCCTCTGCAAGCGGCTCGATTATCTCGACGGCCTCGCGCATGGCTTGCGCAAGATCGACGGTCTCCTCGATGACACTTTCCCTTCCCGCGTCGAGCCTCGTGAAGGTAAGAATTTCATCGATCAGAGAGAGCAGGTGCCGCGCGCTCGCCTTGATTCGTCCAAGCTGTTGACCTTGCGCGTCGGTGATCGGCCCTGTGATGCCGTCAGCCAGTAACTCCTGGTATCCCATTATCGCAGCGAGCGGAGTACGCAGTTCATGTGACATTACGGCAAGGAAGTCGCTCTTGGCCCCGTTCGCGCTTTCTGCCTCCGTGCGCGCTGCCTGGGCCTGCTGCATCGCGGTCTCGGCTTCATTGCGCGCGAGCTCCGACAATGCGTGGGCTTCGCGCTCGAGCACGAACAGTTCACCGCGCTTCCGGTCGACAGAACGAACAACGCGCGCGCTCCATGCGATGAGAAGCAGGAAGATCACCATGTTCGCGACAGCGACGAGTGATCCACCAAGCCGTTGGCCGACGATACCTCTTTCCTCGCCCAGCACTCCGAGCAGCGCGAGCAGGAATGGAACAAGCAACGCACCAGGAAGCAGGCGCCGCGCAACGAACCCTGCCGGGCCTTCGTCGACAACGAGTGCAGGCACGCCTCTGTCGAGCTGCGAGAAGAGCAGGCCCAGCCCAAGCAGGGCAAGAGTGATCGCCGTTGTCAGGGCCATTCCCGCGAGAAGGCGGAAACTGTAGAAGTCGCGCACATCGAACACGTGCCCGACGATTGCGATGAATGCGACGATCATCACGAGCGTCGCAAAAAGCTGAGACTTGAGGCCGCGATCCCGCCGGTCAGCCTCGAGAAAAACAAGCCCCTGCGCGAAGAGAACCAGAGCGATGGCAGTATTCACCGCCATCCTGCGAGGCGTGCCGTCGGGGAGATTGGGCGTCGGAAAGCCAGGCACATAGTAGTTCTGCGGCCACCCCAGCGCGTACCCGACCATGATAGCCAATCCAATTCCGGCAACCACCAGTGCGAGAATCCGCGATATGGCTGTCGCGGCGCGCGATCCCCTTCGCTGTGCGATCAACAGCGAAACTCCCGCGATGACGAACGAGATTGCGGTCAGTGGCATCATCGCAATTCCACCGGATGCGCCAGTCAGAAGTCCGTATCCCGTCCGCCACGCGAAGAGAACAACGATGCCGATAAGGCTCGTCAGCACAGCGAGCACCACCGGCAGGATCCTGGCAAACCGGAGTATTCGCCGCTGTTCCTGGCGATCGATGGCTGAGGTCGCCATGCTAATCCGCCCTCACCAGCCTCTCTGCGCCCTCAGATCAGTTATCTGCCGGACATGGTTGTCGCCATGATCGCTGTATATCTCGAGCAAATCGTCGAGAGAGATCTGCCCCCGCTCTGGATGGTGCGCGATTCTTGCCCATGATTCATCGGGCAGGGCGGAGAGAAAATGGGTCCATCTCTCATGCAGTCCATCGAGCATCGTCAACGATGGCGCGATCGCCATTTTCATGTCGGGAAGCGTCGCCCACACATCCTGATCGTAGGTCTTGATCGTAGTGTTGTCCTCCGCTACCACCCAGCGAAACCTCAGATACGCATTCGCATGTGAGTCGCCAAGGTGATGTACCACCTGGCGGACTGTCCAGCCGCCTTCGCGGTACGGAGTGTCGAGCTGTTCTTCTGTAAGATCTTCAACCGCGGCGCGGAGGGCTGGCGGACACGCTGCGATTCGGGCGATCTTGGCGGTGCGTTGATCGGTCGTGAACATTGTCGCACGATGTTAGGACTTGAAAAACTACGGAGCCGGACCGCCGCATGACAGACCTTCGGCGATTTTCTTCACGATAACACAACCACCACCTCCGAGATGACAGAACACTCATTCCCGCACCTGCTCATGTCCCTCGTCGCCGTGTTGCTTGCAACCAAGCTCCTCGGGGTCCTCGCGCAGCGGATCAAGCAGCCTGCGGTAGTCGGCGAGCTGATTGCCGGCGTCATACTCGGCGGATCAGTGCTGGGAATTCTCGACCCTAACGACCCTGTTATCCACTCGCTTGCCGAGCTCGGCGTTCTCGTTCTGCTCTTTGAGATCGGACTGCACACAGACCTCAAGTCCTTGATGAAGGTCGGCAACTCGGCGCTCGTCGTGGCTGTGATCGGAGTCGTGCTGCCATTCGGGCTCGGTTATTGGGTGGCCCACGCTTTGGGGCTCGGCGTTATCCCGGCCATCGTCGCGGGTGCTGCGCTTACCGCAACGTCGATTGGCATTTCCGCACGTACTCTCTCAGACCTCGGGCGTCTCAACACCCAAGAAGGCCAGATCGTGCTGGGTGCGGCAGTGCTCGACGACATCATCGGGCTGGTGATTTTGTCAGTGGTGAGTGGTCTCGTTGGCGGCGCGGCCGTGACGGCAATGGGGGTTGGAATAACCACCGCGATTGCGCTTGGCTTCGTTGTCGCGGCAGTGGTTCTCGGAAGCATCCTCGTTCCGCCACTCTTCAGATTCGTGGCACAAGTCGAGGCGTCGGGCACTCTCGGAGTCGTGGGACTCGCGTTTGCGTTTTTTCTTGCCTGGCTCGCTGCGAGTGTCGGATCGGCAACGATCATTGGAGCATTCTCGGCAGGCCTGATTCTTCACAACACTCCGCAGCGTGAGGCTATCGAAAAGGCGACTACGAATCTCGGACACTTCTTCGTGCCGATTTTTTTCGCGAGCGTCGGCGCTGCAATCGAGCTCGGCACCCTGGGCGATGCGCGTGTGCTTGCCATTGGTGGAGCACTGATTGTCGTCGCCATCCTGTCGAAGTTCGTGGCGGGTTACGGGCCGTGGTGGTTCAAGGGCGATAAGGCGCTCATTGGAATCGCAATGGTCCCACGCGGCGAAGTAGGTCTTATCTTCGCCCGTATGGGACTCGCTACCGGCGCGCTGACATCGCAGCTCTACAGCGCTATCGCCATGATGGTTCTGTTCACGACATTCATGACACCGCCACTTCTTGCGTGGCGTATAGGATCAGGACCCCCGCCGCTGCCGAACAAGGATCCTGACCTTCCAGGAGAGGGGGGTATCGACGATCTCGTGTCAGGTGCCGCGCGTGCGAGAGAGAAAACGCCGGACTAGGGTGCCGTCGTCACTGGCGGCACGGACCTCAAATAGAGCCACATCGCGCGCAGCTCATCATCAGTTAGTGTCGCCATCGCCTTCCACGGCATCTCTTCTTTGATCTTCGTGCCGTCCGGACGTGTCCCGGTGCGGATCGACCTGAAGAAGTCAGCCTCGCTCCACGACTTGAGCGGACCGCCGGGCGTGAGATTCGCACTCACAGCGGGTCCGATGGTCTCCCCACCCTCGAGACTGGCCCTGTGGCAACCAAGACATCCACCGGTTTTCGCCAGATACTCACCGTATTCGAGATTCACCGCGGGAGAGATTTCGGCGCGATTGGCATTTCTGTCGATCCGCTCAAAAGGGATCAACGGAAAATTCGCGAGCAGGTAAATCGACCTGGCGACAGGACCAGGTGCCCTTGCTGGCTCGACCTCTGTATCAGCGGGCGGAACCGTCTTTAGATAAGCGATCATGGCGCCGAGATCGGAGTCGCTGAATCGCGTGAACTCTTCTGAAGGCATGAATATGAGAGGCTTGCCGAGAGGGTTTAGCCCATATCGGATCGCGCGGACCCAGTCAGCATCAGTGTAATTCGGGATGCCACCCTTGCCGGCCGTGAGGTTCGTGGCGGTCAGCTTCATGAATACTGCCGCATCGAACACCCGTGTACCGGAAAGATTTGCACCATGGCAGTTGGTGCATTTCCCGACTGCTTCGACGAGATGTTTTCCCCGCGCCACCGCCGCCGGGTCGGATGGGATGGCAACAGCCTCAACCTCCGTCGGATAGGTTTTGCTCATGCGGCTCGACGTGATCGCGTAGACCGTGCCTACTCCGATGATGATGAGAAGCACCAGTCCTCCGACTACGTAGCCGAGCCACTTGAGTGCACGCATGATCAATCTTCTCCGGTTTGGTGTCGCTGCTTTCATGAAGCCCGCAATAAGCTGCGATTTACCGGAAATTTTGTCTAGCGCGAATCGTGCGGTTTACTTCCCCATGCAAACGACACAATGAGATACAGGAACCTTGGCAGCAGCGACCTCAGGGTCTCCGAAGTTTCACTCGGTTCCTGGCTGACTTACGGCCTCGGGGTCGATGATTCAAATGCGCGCGCCTGCCTCGACCGCGCATTCGATCTGGGCATCAACTTCATCGACACAGCGAACGTCTACGGCAAGGGTGCCGCCGAGTCGTTCCTGGGCAAAGCGCTGGCTGGCCGCGACAGGACTTCGTACATCCTCGCGACCAAGCTCTATTTCCCGATGACTGACACCGATCGAGGCTTGTCCGCTGAGCAGGTTCACAAGCAGATCGATGCTTCGCTGAAGCGACTGAATACCGACTACGTCGACCTCTATCAGTGTCACCGCTACGACGTCGACACGCCGCTCGAGGAAACGATGGAGGCTCTCTCGGCCGTGGTTCGACAGGGAAAAGCGCGGTACATCGGTTTCAGCGAATGGACCGCTGAGCAGGTCAGGGCCGCGATCGAAATGCCCGGTGTTGAGAAGTTCGTTTCGAGCCAGCCGCAGTATTCGATGTTGTGGCGGAAGCCCGAGGATGATGTGATCCCGGTCTCTGCCGCGAACGGCATCGGGCAGATTGTGTGGTCGCCGCTCGCGCAGGGAGTTCTCACTGGAAAGTATCTCCCCGGTCAGCCGCCCCCGTCGGACTCCCGCGCGGCGAGCAACGAGATGAACACCTTCTTCTCGGATGATCTGCGCAGCGATTCAACGCTCGCGACGATTCAGGAGTTGCGCCCGATCGCTGCGCGGCTCGATATCACTCTCGCTCAGATGGCTATCGCATGGGTTCTGCGTGATGCGAACGTTTCATCGGCAATTGTTGGAGCGAGCAGGCCCCAGCAGGTCGACGACAACGCGGCTGCGTCAGGAGTGATCATCCCGCAGGATGCGCTCGACGATATCGATCGCATTCTCAAGCCTCTCCTCGCGACGTTCGGCGGAACGCAGCCGCCGCCGAAAAAGAAGACTATTTGAGGAAGCGTTCGGCGAGCTGAATCAACCGCTCATCATCGCCTTCCCGCGCGCGAACAAGAATCTCCCTGACGTACGGTCGGAGCTTTTCCTCGCCCCAGTAATAACCCGTCGCCATCTCGGCGCTTCCCGTGTCCCCTTCGCGCGCGGCCTCCATCATTGCTTCGGCGGCCGCCTTGTCGAACTCAGGATCCTCCCGGTCGGGGAGATCGAACCGGCGGCCCGGGTTTCCCCACTGGCCGGCATCCTCATTTACGAAGGCGCGAGACATCCCGAACAATACTACAGGATTCGGTCCCTCTGTCAGGGCAGGCCTCGCGGTATGCGATTTGACTAAGAAAACATTAGAAGCCTCACATTCTCAGGAGACCCTGATGCAGTCGATACGCAAAACCACGTCGCTTGGAACCATCGGAATGGCGGTCATGCTCGCGATCGCGCCGACCATTGAAGCTCAGAACAGAGCGCTGGCGCTGCCACGTGGCAGCGTCATCATCGTTCGGACTACTGCCCCCATTCAATCAGCGAACGCGCGGGTTGGCCAGACGTTTGAGACAATTGTCCTCGATTCGGTCTCCATCGACAACTACAGTGTCCTCCCGTCCGGAAGCAGGATCCGCGGCGTGGTCAGGCTGGTCAAGCCCGCGACTCGACAGGAGTCGGGAGTCCTCGAAGTTGATTTCGACAGAATCACCTTCAGCGACGGCACTACCCTTCCGATTCAGGGCCGCCTCACGAGCGTCGATTCCGCGGAACGTCGCCAGATTGAATCGAGCGCTGATCAGCGCGTCGTGCTTGTCGGTGGGCGTGGCGGCATCGGTGCCGCGATCGCCGGCGCCGGATCGAGCGGTAGCTCGTCTTCCAGCCTGCTCGGAGCGCTTGGTGCACTCCTGTCAGAGGGTCAGAACGTAAATGTGCCGACCGGGACACCGCTGGCGGTACAGCTCGAGCAGCGCCTCGTATTGAGGGGCCGTGGAGTCGCGCGACGTGCCAGCCTGTCCACCATCTATACTGATGCCGAGCGCATTCGTGAAGCGCAGCAAGCACTCGCGGCGCAGAATTATTACCGCGGCCCAGTCGATGGCGAGCTGACCTACGCGACTCAGCGCGCGCTCTTCGAATACCAGAGTGACCGCAACATTACGGCGACTGGTAATCTCGATGGACGGACTGCGCAGGCTCTTGGGCTTTCACTGGATATTGATGGAACCGCCGGTGGAGCAGCCGCGCTGACGATTGCGGAAGCGTCGACTCTGAGGAGGAACTCGCAGACGTTGTCAGCCCGGGTGCGCCAGGAACTCGGCGTAACGACATCCGGCCAGCTGAATGCGCGGAGAACTTACTCCCAGGGTGAGCTAGAGCTCTGGTTTGCGATGTCAGCTTTCTCCGACAACTCGTCATTGTACGAGCAGATCGTGCGAACTTCGTCGACTAACGATGGTGCACTGCTTTCTGGCCGGGCACTCGTTAACGCGGCACGACGCGTCGATACTGCGATGACTGGGGTCCGTCCAACGGCGGCACTGAGGAATGAATGGACTGCAATCCGCGCGCAGATAGCCGGATTGGATACAACTTACAGGTAGTCGCTTGCTTTAGGCTCAATCCGTCCTGAATCTCAGATCCTGGAAGTACAGGGGGAGGGGAGGTTTTGAAGTCCCAGGAGGATTTGAAGTTCCGGGGCCGGCGAACTCTCGCTCGTCCGGCCCCCCGCTGCCTCGTCAGGATGTCGTTCTGTTTTTGTTTAAAAAAATCGGGAGTGGATCCTTCCGCCGGACTGAGGCTGTTGCGCAATCGGGCATCCCGGAAAGTAGACTTCTAAACCTCCTCGCACTTCAAAACCTCCCTTCCCCCTGTACTTCCAGCATCCTGGCGCTTAGCCACTGTCTAGGATTCCCTCAGGCGAAACGCTATCCTCAGGGATGTCCTCCCCCCATTCGGCATCTGCCTCCCAGCGCGCCGCAATCGAAGCGCCTCGCGGGCCGATACTCGTGCTCGCTGGTCCAGGTGCGGGGAAAACCTATTGCCTGATCGAGCGCATCAGGCATCTCGTCCACACCCTCGGAGTGGCTCCGGAACGGATCTGCGCGTTCACGTTTACCAACAAGGCAGCCGGCGAGATTTCCTCTCGCCTCGAGAAGCACCTGGGCGAAGGTGCTCACCTCATCCAGCGCGGCACCATCCACTCGTTTTGCGTAAAGCTGCTCCGCGAGCATGGCGATCACGTCGGTCTGACGACGGGCTTCGGCATTGCCGACGAGGACTATCAGATGAGTGTGCTTCGCCGCATCGGCGTCGCACCGCGATGGCATCGCGCAACTCTCAAAGCGTTCACTTCACACCGCTTCGTTCACGGATTTTTTCTCCATGAACGCGACCAGACGCCGTTCAGGAAATACACTGAATTCCTGACCCGCCGAAACCTCGCTGACTTCGACATGCTCGTGCTCAAGACCGCCGAGTTGTTCAGGGTTCCCGAGGTTGCCGAGGAGATACGGGGGCAATGGGACTCGATACTCGT
>JBBREF010000049.1:0-21940 GCA_038203205.1 Gemmatimonadales bacterium
TCCTCTTGCGGCGCTTCTTTGCCGGCGGGGCTTTCTGCACCTCGCCGGATGACGGTCTCTTAGCAGGGGTCTTCTTCTCGGTCATACCACCCTCCTTAAGGGTTAAGATATGACCTCACACACAGAATTCCTGACAGGTCCGGCCCCGGAACCCACTGCGTTACCCTCCGGCATCCCCTTCAATAACTCCTGGCACTTCTAAACCTCCTTTCCCTGTGTACTTCCAGGAACTCGACATGTAGAAAGTGGCCGGAGGTTCCAATGCGTATTTCCGCCGTGTGAATTCGCAGGGAGCCAGAGAATGGCCAAGGGTGCGCCTACCATGTACGCAGTCGTGCCATCAGCTGAAAATTGATATTCGCAACGTTGTCAGCATAGTTGCGATTGTAGTTCTGCATCGCTTCGAGCTTTGCGCCGAAGTCGCCGTAACGCGTGAGCTGCATTCGCTCGACCCCCAGACCAACGATAACGTCGGTCCGCTTATGCGCGGGGATGTCGTCTTCACCAGGGAAGGGAGTGTAATGCCCGAACTTCTTCAACTGATCCCTGTAGTCGCCTGACTGATCCCTGACGATTCGGCGCAGGCTCACCCCCGTGCGACCCGAGGCAGTGTATCGCTGCCATGAAAACGTCGAGGCCGCAGCGGCCGCCACCCCAGCACTGGTTCCGAGAAGCTGACCCCGGTTCGTATGCCCCTGTCGCAATGGGGAATGGAGGTAAACCGCATTTTCGATCCGGATGCGGCCGAGCGTAGGAACCTGATAGTTGACGATCTCGCCCTTGATCACGTCTATCCTGCGACCGCGACCGATGGTCTTCTGGAAGCCAAGCATATACTCGCGCTCGTGATCGATATCCTGAAGGAAATCTCGCTTGTCGTAGAACTGGTCCTCGTAACCCCTCTCGCCGTAAACCTCGAAGCCGTTCTTCGGAAAGGTCCAGCGGAAGAACAACGCTGCGAGCTGGTTGTCGAAACCTGCTGTGTCTCCGGCAGCGTATTCGTTCTTCAGGAACAGAACCTTGAACGGCTTCGTCCAGAAGTCCGCGCTCGGCTCACTTGCCGTGTACGGCACGTGGAAATAGCGCGCCACTCCAAGCTCGAGACCGGGAATTCCTCGCGGCAGGATTACCATCTGGGCTGATGTAGTCAGGCGTTCAGTCCCCGTCTGGTCACCCGTGAAGTTTTTACCGCCCGTGACAGGGCCGAAGTCAGACTGATACAGCTTCCCCCACATTACCCGGCCGTGAAGTTTCGCCAGCCACAGGTTGACGGGGCTTCCGGTCCCGACGAAAACGTGAGGGAATCCGGGAGCGTTGGTACCGAGCAGAAACGGGTACTCTGTCGCGGGCCCGATCCATTGATTCGCGTTGGAGATACCGGCTGAGACGAAGCGAGTATCGAGGCGAATGTTCGACTGCCCGAGATCTACACGCTGGTAGGGCTCCGATCCGAAGCGCTGGGGATAGTCGACTGACTCGCCGAACTGTGCGTGATTCCAGGCTTGCGCTCCGCTTTCCCCATTGACGAGAATCGGGAACTCCGAGTTCGACGCGCGAAACGCGACCGGCGCGAGCCTGAACGACAATGGTCCATAACGCCCGGCAACTCCGACGCTCACCGCAGTCGTGATGCCTCGGCCAGCCCAGACTGCGCCGTCATTCGAGCCATATGGGAAGGCCGAATTCCAGATGCCCGTGATCGAGGCCGCGCCGACGTTTATGATCGACGAACGGAAGCGGCCCCGAAGACTCCATGGTCCCATGCTGTCAGAAGCCGCGAGCGGGGTAATCTCGCGGGCCGAGAATCCCCTGATCGACCATGGATAGAGCGGTGCAACGCCCGCCACCTGGAGGATACGGAGATACTCCTCGTATTCGCTGCCCGCGGCCATGTCGACCATCGTGACGGCGTGGGGCTGAGCGCCGGCGACACTGACGCTGGCGACTGCGGGCATTGCCAGCAGCGCGAACAGCAGGATGGCGCGGGTGCAGCGTGAGATCATCGTTGGAAGCTCGAGGTATGGTCTGGCCACAGTCTCAGAATCTTAATGATGTGCCCATGCAGATGGACGCTGGCGCCGAATATCCGCAATTCTGCCTCTGTTATATTCGCTGCAGTGCAACAAGGAACATTTTCTGACGGTAGTCTGATCAGACCGGAGCATGGCACTTGAGTAGCGAGCAATTGCCCGGAAGCGCGTCATCCCGGACCGTTGCCCGGAATGGTGCGCTGTATTTCATGTCGCTCGGGCTCCCGGCGATAACTGCGCTCTTTCTCGTGCCCGTCACCGTCCGCGCGCTCGGTCCGGCCAGGTTTGGACTCCTTGCACTTGCCTGGGCGGTCGCTGAAGGAAGCGGGATGTTCGACTTCGGTCTCGGGCGCGCTACTGTCCGATTTGTCGCAGATGCCACCGCGAAGGGCAAGGAGCGACTGCGCGAAATAATACTTGCCTCCGTGTCCTCCCAGACCGGTGCGGGTTTACTGGCTGGCGTCCTGCTCTTTGCGCTTACGCCCTTCCTTGTCGAGCGCGTGTTCTCAATCGCCCCGGATGTCCTGCCGGAGGCAAGATCGATGTTCCGCGTCCTCGCGATGCACCTACCCGTGCTTCTCGCCGCCTCCGCGCTGCGGTCCGCGCTCGAAGGCGCGCAGCGATTTGACATAAGCGCGGCCCTTCGAATTCCTGGCAGCATGGCTTCTGTGGTGGTCCCAGCCGCGCTCGCATACGCCGGGTACTCGCTCTCAGCTATCATGTGGTCCCTGCTCGCAGTGCGCGTCACGCTCGTCATCATCAGCGCGTTTGCAGTAAGCAACACGCTAGGTATCGGACCGTGGCGCTTTCCGGCGAGTTGGAGCACACTCGTCGAGATGCTCCGCTATTCGGGCTGGGTGGCGGTGTCCACGGCGCTTGGTCCGCTGCTCGGCAGCTTCGACAGGTTTACTGTAGGTGCCGTCGTTGGTGTGGCTGGTCTCGGTCTTTACACCGGGGCCGCAGAATCTGCGACGCGTTTTCTTCTCATTCCGATTACCGCGTTCAGCGCGCTCCTGCCGGCGCTTGCGGCAGCTGACGCAGGAGGGGGAAGGGGCCGCGCGCTCGTCGTCACGCGGGCAGCACGACGGCAGCTAGCGACACTGCTTTTTCCGCTTTGCCTGACGTTATTCACCTTCGCACCTCAGATTCTGTCGCTCTGGCTCGGGGTTGAATTTGCCGCTGCCGGAACAGCTCTGAGGATCCTGACTCTCGGCGTATTCTTCAACGGACTCGCGCATCTTCCACTCGCGCTTCTCTATGGCTCGAACCGGCCTGATCTGCCGGCAAAGATCAACGTCGTACAGGCGGTGTTCTACGTTCCGTTGACCGTTGTTCTGGTGAAGTCGCTTGGGATCGCAGGGGCCGCGGTAGCATGGACGGCGCGGTCGGCCGCAGACCTCGTACTGTACGAGATCGCGAGTCGCCGGGCCATTGGGAGTCCCGCCGGTGACTCTGACGAAGAATCGCGAACGCACCGCCTCACCATGACGAGCGCAGCTCTCGCGGTTGTCTTCCTTGGCGCGATCTGGCTTGGTCGCTCGTCACTTCCTGGCGCATTCGCTACGATCGCCGCCGGTCTTGCAGCGTACGCGCTGCTCGGATGGACACAAGTGCTGAGCGCCGCCGAACGCCTTGCATGGTCGACACTCGTGTTCAGAGTCGGCGGAAAGACGCAATGATGCGAGTTTCCACGGCCGATGGCGCATAGTCATACTCCCGGAATATTCCGGCAGCTGATTCTCGCGAGTCTGGCAACGCTGGCTGGGCGTGGCCGTCGCGTCGAGCGAGGCGACGTCCTCGCGGTACGTCGTATTCTTGTCGTCGAGCTCTGGAATATTGGTGACGTGGTTCTGCTGCTCCCGTTTCTCGCTCAGCTGAGAACGCTGTTTCCGTCTGCATCGATCTCGCTACTGGCTCGACCGCACGCGCGTGAGATACTCGATGGCACCGGGCTCGTCGATGAATACCTCGATGAAACTGCGCCATCTGATAATTGGTTGTCCCTGAATCCGCTGCTTGGTGGATGGAAGGATCTCTGGAAGCTGCGCGCCGACCTGCAGTCGCGAGAGTTCGATGTTGCGTTTCAGTGCAGGCTTCATGTGCGGGAGCACGTCATACTCGCGATGTCTGGTGCCGGTCGTCGTGTGGGGTACGCATTCGGTGAAGGCGATACGATGTTGACCGACGCGATTGCCATCGATGATCTGCACCGCCACAAAGTCGAAGACTGGATGGGACTGCTCGCAGCATTCGGAGGACCAGTCGCGGTGGGCAGCCCCGAGCTCCATGTGCCTGCGACCGAGTCAAGATCCGCCCGTGAGTTCCTCGATGCAAACTCGATTGCCGCGGATTCGACGGTTGTTGGATTACATCCGGGCGCGAGCGTTGCCGAAAAGCGATGGCCGATCGAGCGGTTCGCGGAAATTGCGCGGAAGATGACGTCGCGCGCCGCGACCCGCGTGATAGCGTTCGTCGACCCCACCGGCTACGGTGAAGCGCTTGGCGAAGTACCCGGAGTTGTCGTTGCGCGCCCGTCGCTCAAGGGACTCGTAGCACTCATCAACGAATGCGACCTGCTGGTCTGCAACGACAGCGGACCGATGCACATTGCGGGCGGGCTCGGTGTTCCAGTCGCTGCAGTGTTCTCGAGCGGCGTCGCCAGATGGTTCGCGCCGCTGGGTGATGGGCACAGGCTGGTTTCTGCCGAAGCCGGCGGTGTTGATGCGGTGCCGGTTGAAGATGTCCTTCTTGCCGTGTCCGAACTGCTGGAGCCTAGATCAGCTCCCGGTAAATCCCGACCATAGACTCGGCAGCTTTCCTCCAACTGAATTGCGGCGCACGCGCGCGACCGGCCGCAACCAGCGAGTCGCGGTGTTCGATGGCATTCTCGATGCCGCTGGCAATGGCGAGCACATCATAGGGATCGACCAGGAGGCCGGCATTTCCAACTATCTCCGGCAAAGCGCCCCGTGCCCCCGCGACCACCGGCGCACCCGCAGCCATCGCTTCGGCCGCTGGAAGGCCGAACCCTTCGTGCAATGAAGGAATTGCCAGGCAAGCGGCGCTGGCGTACAACGATAAAAGCGTCGCGTCGCTAACACGGCCGAGTACCTGCACTTGAGTGGTGTCGATCGTTACGTCACCCCACCCTCCACCGCCGGCGACTACGAGTTTGTGCGGAAGTCCACGGGCGCGCAGGATTGCCATCGCCTCCACAAGGCGTGGAATGTTCTTGCGCGGCTCTGGCGTGCCGACAAAGAGGACGTATGGTTCCGTTTGCGTCGAAGCTTCTGCCGACGCAAAAAAAATCTCGTCGATCCCATTCCAGACCACGCGCACCTTGTCAGCGCTTACTCCGGCCAGCCGGATGAGATCATTACCGGTGTCGGCCGATGGCACGACAAGCATGTCAGCCGCGTCGAAGACACGGCGCATTGTCGCTTTCCCATAGAGCCTGCTCCACGGGGTCATGGTCTCAGGGAACAGCAATGGCACGAGGTCGTGAACAGTGACAATGAGTGGAGGCTTGCCGCGAGTCAGCGGGGCGCGCGGAGTGGGGCAGTGGTATACATCAGCACCCGCAGCCTCGGCTTTGTGTCTTCCAAGCCACGGATACCAGAGAAAATCCTGGCGCGCTGTGGTGAGCCTCTTCCGAGCTGTGCCACGAGTCAGCAGGGGGCCACCTCCGAGTGTGATCGCGCGAATGTCGTCGCGCTCCTCGAGCGCGCGTAACAGGCACTCAGACGCGCGCGCGGTCCCGGCAGACGTTTGACGTGTATGTTCCGAATCGATCGCAACGGTGATCAAGCGGCAGGCTCACTGGCAAGCTGGCGCGATGGCAATGACTGAACTGCGGTTACAACGGCGCCAGCGAGCCAGAAGAACAGCCAGCCGAGCGTGATCGAGTTGAATACGACGGCAGTGATTCCGTTGAGTGTGATTCCAATTGCCGCGAGACAGAGCGTAATTCCCATACGCTTTTCGGCGTAGGTTACGCCCCTGCGATATAGCTGAAACGCCGAGTGGCCGATTGAGCCGATGATGAGTACTAGCAGTCCAAGTCCGATCGCGCCCATCTCGACGCCGTACTTGAGCCAGAGATTGTCACCGGTCAGGTGAGGCAGGCCGGAACGCACCGCAGTCTGGTCAGCGGTGCCGAGCCCCGATCCCCACGGGTTCTGGAAAAAGATCGCGATTCCGTTCATCCAGTCGTTCATGTGTGAGACGCTACTTCCTTCCTGCCATGAAAGCGTCTGCCATACCCAAAGGGGAAACCCTGGGATGAAAGTGAATGCGGCAAGAAACCCCGTAACGGCGATGCCAAGACCAGCTACTGCCCATACCGGTTTCCTGACCAGGCTCACGAACAGCACGAGCTGAATGAGAGCGATGAGTATAGTCATTCGCGTCAGCGTCAGCGCCAGAGACGAAGCGATGATGGCGTAGGCGAGAATCTGACCTTGCGTCCGGTTTGGCCGAAGAAAAACCCACGCGGTCGAGAGGGGAAACAGGATGAGAAAGGGAACAGCGAATCCCTGTCCGCTCAGGTAAACCGATCCTGCACGCCGAAAGAGGTCGCCCCCGATCATCGTCCAGTAGTTGAGCGGAAGTCCGTAGACATTGCCAACCGTGAACGCAGAAACTCCGAGGAAGTCCTGGAAATACGCGGCAACACCGAGAGCGACGAGCATCTCAGGGCTCACCACCATGCGCTCGATCACTCCGATCACTCCGGTTACGAGCACGATGATGAAGACTTTCCGCATCGCGCTGTCTTCGCGCGCAAGCTCCGGCATGGAGCGCCCGACGAAGTAGAGAAGCATGAAGTACACGGCATCCCGCAGTCCGAGCAGTTCCGCCTGCGGAGGAAGATTGAAGCGAAGCCAGGGATTTTCTATCAGCAGGAACATCACCGCGGTTGCGATCAAACCACCGACCCACATGTCAGTCCATGTGAGATTCGTCTTCGGACCGCGCCCGGTGAAGGCGCGCAGAATGGTGACGCCAAGAAAGAGCAGGAGCGCAATCTCTTTCCAGGCAGCGAGGCTTCGCACCAGATCAACCGAAAGGCCAAACCACCCGAACAACACGGTGATGATCAGGCTGTGAAATACGAGTCCCCATGCGAAGATGGGAAACCCAACGCGACTGAGCCATGAAGAATCGGGCCGGGACACGTCGCTGACCGAACTGCTCGATGGCGATCGCTGAGCGGCTATGAAAGTCAACATTCCGGCGACCATGAGACCAAGCAGAAGCGAGGCGGTAACCGCACTTGTTAACAGGTTGCCATACCGCGGCCATTGAGCCTTTCGCGGGGGAACAGCGGGATCGACAACGGTTATCCGTGCGCGATCGCTCAACTCTTCGACTCGCGCCGACTCCAACTGTTGTTGATACGCCATGAACTTCGCTTCCGCGAGCAGGGTAGCGCGCCTCAGCCGGCCTTCGGTCGATACCAACTCGGGCGAGCTGCGCCACAGCCTGTTCTGTTCCTCAAACGACTGCAATCGCTCCTGTGCGACGTTCAAGGTCGTCAGCGCATCGTCGTAACGCCCCGTGACGAAAGCGCGTCGCTCGCCCGCCCGTGCCCCACGCTGTGATGCAGCGACGTCATCAGCGAGCGCCACGATGCGTTCCGCTACTGCGGCCGCGAGCTCTGATGTCTGCATCCGTACGTCGAGTCGCACGACGTTCGTTGAGAGGTCGTAGCCGAACGACATCGCCCTGGAAAGCCGCTTACTCGCGATCTCGAGCCGGCGAGCCGCGTTGTCGTTCCGGATCTGCATCAAGTCAACAAGCGTGGCGCTGTCACCGGGCAATCCGGGCTTTGCGAAACGCGAGAGCAGCGTGCGACGCCGGAGCTGCTCACTTTCGAGGAGCTTCGAGTAATAGAGTGGGGATTCGAGGGCCGCGTCGGCGGAGCCAAGTGCTGATCGCAGCGCTACGCTGCTTGCATCTGATTCACCGGCGAGCTGCGCCGTAACACCTGCGGAGCTCGGCGCTATGAAGGTCGTGTGTGCCTGATAAACATGCGGTAGCGTGAACGTTGCAATTGCCGCTGCAGTCATCGCAGCGCCTGCGACCGCAGCAACGATCTTCCAGCGGGATACGATGCCCGCGATCCAGACCGTAAACGTGAGCGGCGGTGTGGTCGTCACGACCGGCGAAAAGCGCCGCGCACCTCCGCCTTAGCACCGGCAACGGCTCCTTTCAGGTAACCCCACGACTGAGGGTTACGCGAGCGCCAGTCCGCGAGGACTGCCGCGCTGCCGCCCAGGAGCAATCCGATCAACAACCCGACCGCGGCAGCGGAGAGGAGTGTGACCCAGTATCGCGGCCAGAGCGCCTTGCGAGGAACGATCGCCGAGTCGATGATGGTGATCAGCGCCGCGTTGTTGATCTCGTCGATTCTCGCGACTTCGAGCTGTCGGTCCAGGCTCACGAAAAGATCAGACGCAAGATCGACGTTGCGTGTGATTCTTTGCTCCTCGAACTTCAACCCGGGAGACCCCCCGACGAATCCACGGTTGCGCTCGTAGAAAATCCGCTGATTCTCCTCAGCCTGCCTCAGCGCGGTCTGCGCGCTGTCGTGACGCATTTGCAGAAACAGCCGAAGCGACTTCGCTTTCGATACACGAATCTCGCGGTCGAAGTTGCTGACGAGATCGACCAGTCGATTTGCAATCTCGGCGCTGAGCTCTCCCCAGCGCGCATCGACAGTGAACCAGACGAGATTCGTTTTCGCATCCATTCCGGTTGTCATCGACTTCGACATCTGCTTGACGCCAAGCTCTAGCTGACGTCGCGGATCAGGGTTCTTGATTCGCAGGATGCTGAGGAGTGTTGCACTGTCGTTTGGTGCCTCGGTCCGCGGATTCGGGAACCGTGACTGCAGGAGGCGGGTCAGCAGCTCGCGGCTGGACAGCAGATGGACGTAGAAGTTTGGCGACTCGGAAGGATCGCCGCCGACACTTCCGCCGAGCTGGGAAATTATGCCGCCGAGCCCCGACGAATTACCGAGGGCGCCCTGGAGCTTCGATGTGCTCGAGCTGTTCGCGACGAAGGACGCCCTGCTCTGATACACCGGTGGAATGATTACCGACGCTGCAAGGCCAAGGAGCATGCAGCCAAGCATCGTCGCGAGAACCATCCTCCACCGAGCGACGACACCCGCCGCCCACCCCGACATCGTGAGATGGTCGCCAGGCTGTGCCCGCTCGGCGGATTGCACTTTCCCTATTGCTTCAGTGCGATGGCAATGGCGACGAAGCTAGCCGCAAGCTGAGCGATCGTGCCGAGCGTTGCGAGATAGTCGATCCGTCGCTCGCTCGCGTCCTTTTCCGGAACGAACACTGTGCTTCCCGGCCGCGGTTTCGGATTCGAGCGGAAGATGAATTTCCCACCTGTTGCTTCGACCTTGCCGTTTGGCTGCGTGACGTAGGCGTACTTGATGTCGCCGCGACGCGTAATGCCACCCGCAGCGCGAATGTAGTGATCGAGCGACGCTCCCGGCACGTAGGTGACGGCTACCGGCGAATTTACCGCCCCCTTCACATTGACCACCGCGTTGAAACGCGGAATGAAGATCGAATCACCATCGAGCAGCTGGATGTTGTCGCGGGATCTCGCGTTGCGAAGTACGTCCGGAAGAGCGATCCCGATTCGGCCGACGCTGTCGTTGTAACGGAAGAAGGTGACACCGTCAGCGTAGGCTTCGGGCGTGAGGCCACCTGCGCGCCGGATCACATCGGCGACTTTTTCTGTCTTCGTGCGCAGCGAGTAAGTGCCAGGATAGAGCACTTCTCCAGCAATGACCACCTGGCGCTGGAGCTCCCAGTTGGGCTGGCGCAAAATCAGGACATTGTCGTATGGCGCGAGAGGCACTTCTGGTGCGTCGCCCCGCGGAGCGGGAAGACCGGGAGGACCAAAATATTTTCCATCAGGTCCGCGTTCAAGAATGTAGCTCGAGTCGAGCGGTACCCTGAAAGTCGTGGCTGTCGTTCCATCGCGGCGGTCGCGCGGGAGTCTTGCAACCTCAGCTTCACGCAGGTCGGCGCTTTGCTCCAGACCTCCCGCAAGGAGGACGAGGTCACGGACCGTCATACCTTCGCTGAACGGCACCTGACCGCTGTTGCGCACCGCGCCTGTGATAGCCACGTACCGCGTCGGACGAAATTCAGTTACCGAGAAGACGCGCAGGTGATCGTCCTCGCGAAGCGGGAAATCACCGATGACGCGACCCGTCGTGTCCGCGAGGCTGGCGTGGAGCTGGCTTCGTGTCGAGTCAGGGTTCAGTCTCGAGATCAATATCTGACCGAGGTACGTGTCGGACTTGACGCCACCTGCGGCTCGGAGCGCCTGAGCGACTGTCATGCCTGGAGTCATTCCGATTGTACCGGGTTGCCAGACATTCCCCTCGACGGAAATCCGATTTCGTACCCGCTCGGAGACCGGAAATACCCGGATCACATCACCTGCGAGGACCGCGATATCAGTTGGACCGCCTTCAGTCAGTGACACCGGGGAGATATCGAGCGTCACCCGATCGCGGCCACCAAGTTGTCTGTCAGCCGGCGACTGGATTCGCTCGATCTGCACGCGACGCCGCGACGCATTCGCGCTGAAGCCGCCCGCAAACCGCACCGCGTCAGAGAGAGTTTCACCGGGCGCCATTTCAAAGGTCGCAGGACGTACGACTTCGCCGACGACTCGTACACGCGGAAGGTTCACCGGAACGAACACAACATCGCCGTTCTGGAGACGCAGGTCGCCCGAGGCGTCCCCATTGATCAGGTAGTCGTAGACATCGAGCGTTCCGATGGTCCGGCCGCCGCGGCGAATCTGGACTTTACGAAGCGAGCCATTATCTGTTGGGCCACGAGCCGCGTACAACGCGGACATCGCAGTTCCTGCACTCGAGATTCTATAACTTCCGGGCGTGAGAACTTCTCCGAGCACGAAAACCTGGTTGCTGCGGAGTCGAACCGGGCTGACGCTGAACTGCGTCGAAGCACCCGCGCCACGGCGAACGCCGGAGTAGACCCGGCCGAGCCTCGAGTACAGAACTTCGCGCAGCTGGCCGAGCGTGAGGTTCGATACGTAGATCTGCCCGGCCTGCGGTACAACGATGAAACCTTCGCGCGTCACATCGAGCATGTATGACTGCGACACATCGCCGGTCAGGATCAGGGCGAGACGATCACCAGGTCCGAGGCGGTAGTTGTCGTCGACGGGGCCACTGAGGTTCGGGTCGAACAAAGTGCCAGTTTGCCGGAACGTGTTGAGGCCGAAGATGATAAAGCCGCTGTCGCGCTGTTGCTTGTATCGCGCGCTGTCCGCAGCGGAAAGCGGTCTGACACGGTCAGCACACAACTGCCTTAGACGACGACGGTTCTCGAGTGCCGCCGCTCTTCCGATTCCAAGGGTGTCGGCCGCGGTGAGAACTGTATCATCCGAGAGCGCCTCGACACTGCAGCGAAGGGTGGTCGCGTCGACAGTGTCGACTATTCCAAGGGCGCTGATCGCATCGAAAACCTGCCCGTCGACAGGATCGCCAGTGGTTCCAATGCTCTCGACCCCCGATTCGCTTCCGCCGGAGAGGTAAGAATCGAGGAGGTTCTCCGGATAACCCTCTGCACGAAGCCTTGCACGTACCTGGTCAGGGGTGAGTCCGCTGGAAAGGATGCGCGACCGCAACTCCCGGAGCATGCCGGGATTGGCCTGAAGCATCTGCTGCGCCTGGGAGGTCGACTGGGCGAACGCGGCTGATGGCACGATGAAGAGAAATGCGGCAAGAGCGACCAACCGCAACTTGAATGAGCTCATCGAATTATTGGCAATTGAAGAAGTGACCCGCCGAGGTGGAGCGGGACAGTGAGGCATGGTCGCGCAGGGACTCGAACCCCGGACCTCTGCTGTGTGAAAGCAGCGCTCTAACCAGCTGAGCTACGCGACCTTTCCATAACGGGAGTTTAATCCCGCAAAGTACTTTACAATAGCCCGGATGTACTCCAGACGAATCAGGAATGTAACCGGCGCCAGACACGGCAGGAAGCCGATAAGCCTACGGTTCTCGATCCGGAATCACTTCATTCCGATCATGAACTGCGACCACCCGGTCCAGTGAATCTGTGCCACGTACCGATCACGGCTGTCGGACCTGACGATCCGAAGCAGGGGATAGGCCGCTGCGAAGATCCAGTTTCGCGATACACCAACTGTCGTTGAGCGAAAGCCGAGCTGGTCCGCGATGCCTGCGAGCTCGCCTACCGGTACGGGCCTGACATGCGTTGGGTCGTCGAAAAAATTCACGGTGACGCGGCCCTTTGCAGCTCCGGTTGCGCTCTCCATATCGACAGTCTTTGGCGCCGGAGTTTCCACGTAGAGCCGCCCGCCAGGCTTCAGCAGTCGAAGCGATTCACTGACGAGGTGCGTCGGATCCTGCAGGTGCTCAACGACATGCATGCACGTGATCGAGTCGAACGACCCGTCAGGCCAGGGAAGTCTGTCGCGGTCGAAGTCCGCAACCTTGAAGTCGGTCCCCCGCGGATATGCCTCCGGTTTGCCTTCGATATCCGCGGCCGCGAGGGTCAGATCAGGCCGCAGCTCGGCAAAGTGCCGAAGCGTGCCGCCATCGGATGCACCAAGGTCGAGCAACGTGCCGCCCAGGGGCGTCATATCGACGAAACGAGCGCGCGTGTCCAGCCAGGACGCGCGTCGCATGAGCGACCAGTTCATTCTTTCTGTGATGAGCGGACTGCGGACTTTCTGCGGACTGCGGACTTTCTATGATGGGCCCTGCAGGACTCGAACCTGCGACCGTCGGATTATGAGTCCGCTGCTCTAACCGACTGAGCTAAGGGCCCGCGTTGAGGTGCAATTTAGTCGAGACGACCAGTCAGTCAAAACGAATGCGCCATCGCGGCACCCAGATGGTCTTGACGCGTCCCTCGAACTGCGTGTCGTTCTGACCGACGACGTTGAACCTGTTCGCATTCCTGTTTATACCGACATCCGCCGTCATCTGGAAGTCGCGGCCGAGCGCCGTCGCACCGCTAACTCCGACTCTGCTGACGGTCCAGACATTCCCCTCGAGGAATCCCGGAGTGGTCGCAAAGTCTGCCGGATCAGGATACCTCCCACGGTAGTCGCCCTGTCCCTGTCGGCGCCTCGCGGCGTAAAGCCGGAGCGGCGTACGCGGAACAAGCGCGATATCGATTCCGGCTCGCACTTCATCATAGTCACTGAAGCCACGACCGAGCCCAACGAGGTAACTCGAGTATCGCTCCGACACATTCGGCGTGTAGTAAGCAAGATTCGACACGCGCGTGTACGAAAAGAATGCGCGCTGCTCCCCGCCAAACGGCAATCCTTCAGCCGAAAATGTCAGGCCATATGATGAAGGCTCGTTGCACACAGTATCGCACTCGTCGATCTGAATGTCGTCGAGCAGAACCTGAAAGCTGTAGATGCCCGCCCGGCTGTTTTTCCACGAGATATCGCCGCCGAAGCTGAGGTTTCCGTCAGTTCTCTCATTTTTCCAGCTCAATCCAAAAACGTTGAGCGGATTGATCAGCGAGAACTCGAGTCCGCGGTGCACGCCCGTATACAGATACGCCTCGCTCAGTCCACCCTCGAACGCACCCCGCTTGAACCCGAGCCTGTGCACGGAGAAATACCGTGAAGTCTCGGTTCCCGGTGTGAGCACGAAGTTCTCGAGCCGCGCGAGAACGGTCGAGATGTTGATCCTGTCGGTGCCAACGCGAGCATACAGATGGTCGTACGTATATGCGTCGTCGCCGAGCAACAAACCTGAGTGCTGGGTTGGTCCCCATGAGCGCGCGAGTCGTCCGAACGTCGCCTGCGCGTATTTCCATTGACCGCTCAGGTACGCGTCTTCAGTACGACCGGCAATGCTCCTGTCCTTCTTGCTCGAGAATTCGGGGTCAGCGTTAAGACGCGGATCGAGTATCGCGCGCACTGACGCCGCCATGTGACCACCGGCCATCACGAAGTATCCTGCCGCAGCGGGATCGAGGTCTTCGTTCCAGTCGGCGCGCATGAGCTCGCGCAGCGACGATGTCTGGGCGGTTGCGTAGACATCGAACGTTGCTTTTGCGCGAAAAGGAGACCGGCGCGCACTGTCCCTTACCTCTGTCAGCTCGAATCGCCGGAGTGCCTGCGAAAGAACATCGATGTACGACGCTGTCACACGGCCGTGGGAGGATGCGCGCGCGCTGTCGAGGCCGGCACGGATAGCGCCTGCGTAGTAAGGTCGCTGCATAGTCGAGAGATTCTTCAGCAGGCCACGTGACTGAAGCGCATCGACGTAGTAGTAGGCGATGTCGTCGTTCGGGACATAAGGCGTAGCCTGCGCTGCCGCTCGACTGGGAGTGACTGCCGTGACGACTGCGACGAACAGCGCCACGCGTATCATTTGTACCACGGGATGAAATTCACGTCAGGAGAAATCTGGAGGGCAGGTGACGGCAAGTGGATGTAACTGAGCTGACGCTTAATAGTTTTCCAGATTCTGTTCTCACCGGGAAGCTTCTCGGCGTCGAAGTCGAGGGTAAGCAGAATTTTCCGTTTTGCCCTGATATTCGCTCCCGTGCGCGGATCGATCCAGTCAGTGATCGAATGTCCGGCAGAGACGCGCACGAATGCCGGCCAGAATTGTTTCGCGGCCGGGGGGAGCATGGCGTTCACATCGGCGGACAACCAGTAGGTCTGGCCCGAGTAGTCGAGTGAAGGCCGGAGCTCACCGCCGAACTCGTCGCGATTCCGCAGGGCCAAAGTGCGAGCGTATGATATCGTCGGCTTTATCGCACGGGTTCGCGGGTGCGTTTCATGTAGCACTGCGAGAGCCGTACCCGCAGTGTTCGCGATCAGGTCGGCGTACGAAAAGCCGTACTTGTCGAACATGCCGTCGAAGATCTCTATCTGAAGCTGAAAGGCTGCCGCGTACGCTGCAGACAATGCAATGGCGTTCGGCTTCGATATACACGCGCTTCTAAGAAGCGCCGCTCCGAAGCGCGCGAGGTGATACCCACCGAGCGCATGGCCGAGCTTGTCCTGATCCCGGAAGTTTTCATCCCAGTCGGCACGAAAGAAGAACTCGTCGGATTTCTCACCTGTCCACCACGCGTTTTTCATGTACGCAAGCAGCGCCGCGTTTCCACCCACGAAAGCCGCGGCAACACCACCTCGCCTCAGCACGACGTCATCCTTTTCGCTGCAACTGACTGGAGTGGCTGCGGAATCCAGGCCTCCGATCGCAATCGAGTCGGGAGGTGTTTCCGCCCGGAGACTCGGGGCGGCTGAAGTCGCAAAAAAAACGATGGCCGCAAACCAGGCGGCCGATTGTCGCGCTGTCGAAACCAGCTTCCGCGACCGTATCATCCTTTTCCGCCCGTCTCGAAGTCATCGTAGGCCTCGAGCACTTCTGCCGGCGTCACCGTCGCTGCGCCCAGCTTGCCCACCTCGACGCCCGCCGCGAAGTTCGCGATGAGCGCTGCCTCGGCCGGCGTGCCACCAGCGGCCATCATCGTTGCCAGGTACGCGGTCACAGTGTCGCCCGCGCCAACAACGTCGTAAACCTCGCGGGCAGTGGTTGGAATTCTTCCCACTTCACCGTCCGCCGATATAAGAGCCATGCCCATCTCGCCAAGCGTAAGCAGGAGGTGTTCCACTCCAAGTTTCTCGAAGGTGGAGGGGAGGGCTTCGGGATGATCGAAATCGACTGATGCCCCCAATGCAGATTCGAGCTCCCGCCGATTCGGCTTGAAAATTGTCGCGCCGGCGTAGGCGAAGAAGTTACGGTATTTGGGATCGACGACGGTCGGGATGCCGCGTGCCGTCGCCCACATTATGCCTTTCATTATTACAGGCGCGACGATGACGCCCTTGTTGTAGTCCTCGAAAACGAGAGCATCAGCTTCATTTACGGCTCGCTCCAGCGCATCGAGCAGTCGATCTGTCTCGTCGCCCGCAAGGTCGACGTCTTCCTCCTCGTCATACCTGACGAGCTGCTGCGACCTCGCGACCACACGTGTCTTGGTCGTGGTAGGGCGCTTCACCGAAACCAGCGCCCGCGTATCAGTCCCTGCGTCGCCAAGCATCCTGCGGAGGGTACTTCCCGCGTGATCGTCCCCAACTGCGGAAACGAGCTCGCAGCCGGCACCGATCGATACGATGTTGTTGGCAACGTTCGCGGCGCCGCCCAGTGCCAGTTTGCGTTCCCGCACCCTTACAACCGGAACCGGCGCTTCGGGTGAGATCCGGTTGACCTCACCGAGGAGGTAGACATCGAGCATCGCATCGCCGACGACAGCGATCCGCTTGCCTGACGCGGCGCTCAGCAGCTGCTCGACCCTTGCTCGCGTTATCCGTTCGATCATCGGTCAGCAAGGTAAGAGAGAAGAACAACTTTCGACAATGGGACGGGCTTCTCGCAGCGGGCGCGATCTTGCGTATGGAAGGGTTGCCATTCGGGCATACTGCCCCCGAGGGACTTTATTACATTTGTCCCTCCATCTCCTACCCAGGATTCCGATTGTTCGAGCGCTTCAACGAGTCAGCGAAGCGGAAAATCCAGTCGTTCCAGGAGTTCATCGTACTCGGGACAAAGGCGATCAGGTTCGCTTTTTCCCGGCCGTTCTACCGGAGCGATCTGATCCAGCAGATGGAGTCGATCGGCGTGCAGTCGCTCGCTATCGTCCTGCTTACCGGATTTTTCACCGGTATGGTGCTGGCTCTCCAGTCGTCGGTACAGCTCAAGACCTTTGGCGCGACGATGTACATCGGACGTCTCGTTGCCGCGTCGATGATCCGGGAGCTTGGACCTGTGCTGGCCGGCCTGATGGTAGCGGGCCGAGTCGGATCGGGCATCGCCGCGCAGCTCGGGTCGATGCGCGTCACCGAACAGATCGACGCGCTGAATACGCTCGGTACGGATCCGATCCGAAAGCTCGTGACGCCGCGGGTCCTCGCCGCGCTCATCATGCTTCCTGTCCTGACCGTCATCAACGATTTCGCGGGCATCCTCGGCGGCAACGTCATTGCTGCAGCTTACGTTGGTATCCCGACCGGACTCTACTGGCAAACCGTTTGGGAACAGATCGCCGGCGGCGGGTTCGTATTCAAGTACATACCCAATGACTTCGTGCATGGGCTGGTGAAGCCGTTCGTGTTCGGCGGAATCATCTCGCTCGTCGGCTGTCACTTCGGCCTAAAGACGAGCGGGGGCACGGAAGGCGTCGGTATCGCTACGACTCGCACAGTAGTCACCGCCAGCATCGCGATTCTGGTCGTTGATTACTTCATTACACAGGTCCTTCTCGCATTCCTGCCGCATGGCTGACAAAACTGACGAGCCGGTAGACGGCGAGCGCTCCGAAGGGGCGAACAGACGCGGGCCGCGCCCGGAGAATGAATGGGGCGGTCGCGGGGATCCGATGCGGCGCACGGCTGATCATCGCCGTGTCCGCGAGGCGATCCGCTCCGAGATAGATGACTCCCGCGACACGCAGGAGCACGCCGCTCACGCAGCGCGCGCACGCACTGACGAGACGATAATCGCGCTCGACCACGTCTACCTCGCCTTCGAGCAGCCGATTCTCGAGGACGTGTCGTTCGGCGCGCTTCCGGGCGAAACGATAGTCGTTGCGGGAGAGTCGGGAACAGGAAAGTCGACGATCCTCAAGCTTCTTCTCCGACTGCTGACGCCCGACCGCGGTAATGTCTTCATCGACGGTGAGGAGATCACCCAACTCACCTTCACCGACGCGCTCGAGGTGCGGCAGAAGATGGGGATGGTGTTCCAGGGGGCAGCGTTGTTCGACTCGATGACGGTGTATGAGAACATTGCGTACCCACTTCGCGAACATACAGAAATGGATGAGGACGAGATCGAGCATCGCGTTCGCGAAAAATTGTCGTTCGTCGACCTCGACCCTGACCGCGTTCTCGAAATGATGCCTTCTGACTTGAGCGGCGGCATGCGCAAGCGCGTCGGAATTGCGCGAGGTATGGCGAACAACGCGCAGATCATGCTCTACGATGAGCCCACCTCCGGTCTCGATCCACTGACGACCGGGACGATCACGCATCTCATCATCAAGCTTCAGAGAGAGCTGGGAGTGACGAGCGTTGTGGTCACGCACGATATTAGGTCGGCATTCCGCATGGCGAGCAGGATCGCCGTGCTGGCCGATCGCAAGATTGCTTTCTTCGGAACTCCGGAAGAGATGTCCGGCAGTGACGACAAATACTTACGCGACTTCCTCGGCGGATTCTGATATGAACGGCTTTTCTGGCATCTTCGCATGAAACGGTCTACAGGAGTTACCTGGGACCAGCTGAAAGTCGGGGCGGTGATGCTGGTTGCGATCATCATCATCGGAGTCGCGATCCTCAAGCTTGGCCAGGCGGCAAACCTTTTCAGCAAGCGTTACACGCTTGTTGCCTTTGTACCCAATGTTGCCGGCCTCAAGGAAGGCGGCCAGGTAACCGTCGCCGGACAGCTTGCCGGTATCGTGAAGACAATCGAATTCCTCCCCGTCGATACTGACACTTTGCGCAATATCAGGATCGTCGTGGAAGTAGACACCAAGGTGCAGGCGCAGATCAGGCGGGATTCCGAAGCAAAGCTCAAGACACTTGGCCTCCTTGGCGACAAGGTTCTCGATATCTCGCCTGGTACGCCCCGATTCGCCGTGCTTCAGCCTGGTGACACGATCACGCTTGGTGTTGCTGCGGATTACGAAGCGGTGCTGGCGCAGGCAGCAGGTGCGCTGGACCAGGTCACAGTGCTCACAGGCAGTCTTCAGAAAGTCGCCGATGGAGTGACTAGCGGACAGGGAACTCTCGGTCAGCTGATCACGAACCGGCAAATGTACGACAACCTGAACTCCACGCTCGCGAACTCGAACGCGCTGATGGTCAGGCTCCAGAATCCGCGCGGTACAGTCGGCCAGCTCCTCAACGATCCGGCCATATACAACAATCTCAACCGGATGCTTCAGTCCGCTGACACACTTGTTGCGCAACTCGGCGCCGGCGTCTCGTCTCCGAACGGATCCATCGGTAAAATGCTGCGCGATGACGAGCTCTACAATCGGCTGGTGTCGGCCGTCTCGGGTGTCGACTCCCTCGTCGGTAACATGCAGCGCGGGAACGGGACAATGAGCAAACTCTTCAACGATGATGAGATGTACACGCAGCTTCTGCAGGCCGTGACGTCGCTGAATGTGGTTCTCACCGACGTGAGAAGGGACCCGAGACGGTACACAAAGGGGCTCATCTCGGTATTTTAGGAGGTAATGGTATTACATGAGCTCGATGTCATCGTCACCCGGGGGAATGCGGTAGAATCGCATCACAGGGTGCACGCCGCGGTGGTCGACGCTTGCGACCGGCTGATAAGCTCGGCGGGCGACCCTGACATGAACACCTGGTGGAGATCGTGCGCGAAGCCGTTCCAGATCGTGCCGCTCCTCGAGTCAGGAGGTTTCGATGCACTGGGCTGGGGCGATGAAGAGCTTGCTCTTGCTTGCGCTTCGCATGGCGGCGAACCCGAACATGTGGCAATCGTCGAGCGTATGCTCTCGGCACTTGGGCTCGAGGAGGGCGACCTCGCCTGTGGCCCCTTCGAACCGCTCTCACCTCGCGGCGCACGAATTGTCCGAGAATCGGGCTCGCGAATCAGGCGCACCCACAATAACTGCTCCGGCAAGCACGCCGCGATGCTGGCCCTCGCAATTCACAAGGGCTGGCCGATAAAGGACTACGAGAAGCCCGAGCACCCGGTACAGCAGGCGATGGTGAATCAGGTCGCGCTGTGGAGCGACTCGCGTCCCTCGCAGCTGGGGATTGCGGTCGACGGCTGCGGCGTCGTGGTCTTTGGCCTTTCTCTCGAGCGGATGGCGCGCGCGTACGCGCGTCTTGCTGCGGCCGCTGGCAAGGGCGAAGAGATCCCGTCCCGCATCGTAAACGCGATCGCGCGCAATCCGTTTCTCGTCGGAGGAACCGATCGCTTCGATTCGCTGGTGATAGAAGAGACCGTCGGCTGCGTGATTACGAAGGTCGGGGCCGAAGGGGTCCACTCGGCGCTCATTGTTGACGATGCGATCGGAATTGCGATCAAGGTCGAGGACGGTAATCCGCGTGCTCAGCATCCGGCGATGGTGAAGCTGCTGGAAGATCTCGGGGCGCTCCCGGAGCCGCTTCCTCACCGCCTGAGCGAGTATCTTTCGAGGCCGGTGAGAAATACTCGCGGAGAAGTCGTCGGAGAGACCAAAATCCGTGATAGTCGGCGCAGGCGCCCTCAATCACCGGCTTCGGCTGCAGTGATCTGATTACCCAGGCGAGCATTGGATGCCGCCTGAACACCCAGGAAAGTGAAATTGTCGGGCATTGATGATTCGACGAGGCATCTCGTGCGGGCGGCGGCAGCGATTGCCGGGGCTGGCGAGCAGAAGATGCGCTCAGTTATCGAGAAGGCAGTTGGAAACGTAGACCCCGTCTCGATGGATGAGGTAATACTTCAGTCTTATCTTTTTGCCGGCTTTCCGAGGGCGTTGAATGCGGCGAGGATCTGGCGGGCGCTGTCGGGGACGACCGCACCGGAAAGTGACGCAGCAGCCGAACATCGAAATGATTCGGACTGGATCGAGCGCGGCATGGAGACCTGCAAAACGGTGTACGGTGAGTCGTATGACCTGCTGCGGGAGAACATCCGCGCATTGCACCCTGCGCTCGACAGCTGGATGATCGCCGACGGCTACGGAAAGGTATTATCCCGGCCGCAGCTCGACCTGAAGACGCGCGAGCTTTGCGTAGTTGCCGCTTGCGCCGCCGCGGGCCAGCAGCGCCAGCTTCACTCGCACCTTCACGGGGCGCTGAACGCAGGCGCGGCGCCGGAAGAAATACACGGAGCACTCGACTCTATAGTCGATCTCGTGGTTGCGCCCGATCTGGGGCGGGCACGGGGGCTTCTCGCACACGTTCTGACGAGGCGTCACCCGCCCGTGAGCAAGGAGACTATCGATGTTCGTTGACCGGGTAATAGTGAAGGTCGAGGCCGGCACGGGTGGATCGGGGAACACCTCGTTTCGCCGCGAGTTCCGCGTCCCGATGGGCGGCCCTGATGGGGGCGACGGCGGCCGCGGAGGTGACATCATCATCCGCGGAGACAGCAATCTTGCGACGCTGCTCGACTATACGTATCGCGATCGCTGGGCAGCCGACCGGGGCGACCATGGCTCAGGTTCCAACAAGAGCGGTCACTCGAGTGCCGACGTCATCTTGCCGGTGCCACCGGGCACTATCGTGCGCGACGCGGGAACAGGCGAGATAATCGCCGAGATCCTCGAGAGCGGGCAGGAAGCAATAGTCGCGAAAGGCGGTCGTGGTGGGAAGGGAAACGCGTTCTTCGCGACGGCGACGCACCAGTCACCAAGGGAATGGCAGCCGGGAGAAGAAGGGGAAGCGCGCACCCTGGAGCTCGAGCTAAAGCTCATTGCAGACGTTGGTCTCGTGGGGCAGCCGAACGCCGGAAAGTCGACACTTCTCTCAGTTATCTCCGCGGCCCGTCCAAAAATCGCCGACTACCCCTTCACGACTCTCGCGCCGAACCTGGGTGTGGTTCAGCTGAGCGACCACCGCACCTTCGTAGTGGCCGACATTCCGGGCATCATCGAAGGCGCGCATGAAGGCAAGGGGCTGGGGCTCCAGTTTCTCCGGCACATCGAGCGGACCCGGGTACTCGCGTTCCTGATCCCGATCGACGCGATGGACTGGCAACAGGAGTACGACCAGTTGCGGCACGAGCTCGCGGCATATTCAGAGGAGCTGTCCCGGCGGCCCCACTGTGTGGTCTTCACGAAGATGGACCTCTTCGGTGAGGA
>JBBREF010000050.1:0-21777 GCA_038203205.1 Gemmatimonadales bacterium
ATCCTCGCCGACATGTAGCGGAACGCGAATTTCCGACGGCGAACACTGTCGCACGTGCATCACGACGGCTGAGCGGGCGAACATCGAGTCGCTCGCATTACTTTCGACGAGCCGCCCCGCGAACGCCTTGCCGCAAAGCGATTGAAGCGCAGACCAGAACTGCTGCGCCGGCTGCGATACTGACGCCGACGCCGATGGCGTCGACTCGAGTACTGGCGAGTGATAAGCGCATCCGCTCACAAGTGCCACAACGGCGATCATGAAATTTCTGATTGAATAACTCATGGGTGATGATGGGACGCGCGCGACTTCGTGGCAAGCGCAGACAATTTGCTTACAGTCAGCCATTAACCCTGAACAATTTCGTACACCGGGTACATCACTTGCCCGCTAGAATTCGCGAATGAGATCAACCCTCACCGCAGGACATAGCGCAGCCGTAGCGGCTGCTTGCTGCCTGATCGTCACCGCATGTTCGCAGGCGGTTGGGACATCATCTGCTCCGGCACCTTCGGGTCCGGTCGTAACGTCGGTGCCAACCGGCCCACTTCCGCTCAAGTATTCGGGGCCGCCTTCAGTCGCCGCTATCACCGCCGGCGATCTCATGACGCGCATCTACAAGTTTGCCGACGACTCGATGATGGGACGCGAAGCCGGAACTCGATGGAGCAACATCGGGACTGCGTACATCGCGGCCGAGCTCGCGCGCCTCGGGCTCGAACCAGGAGGCGAGAATGGAACCTACTATCAGGATGCGCTGATCAGCCGGGAGTTCGATCCGGCGTCGACGGTACGCATTGGCGCCACGCAGTATGTGGCATGGCGGGATTTCGCCCCGCGCGACCAGGGTTCGGGCGCGCGCAGCTTCGACGGAGTGCAGGCAATATTCGGCGGAACAATCGAGGATTCGACTTCGCTGATCCCGAGGGGCAGCGAAGCGGGGAAGGTCGTCGTGGTGCGCATAAGCTCGACCGGCCCATTGAGCATCAGTCGCGCCGCCGTCACGAACCGCTTTGTCGGCGCGGCAGCGATCGTGCTCGTTCTGCCCCCGACGCTCAACGCTGCGGACCAGACGCAGGCCGGTGTCCGGCCACGGGGAGCATCAGATAATTTCGGAATCCTTCCATCCTACATGTACGTGACGCGAGCCGTGGCGAGGACGCTCCTTGGTGCATCGCCGGATTCATTGCGCGCAGGTTTCACGGGGGGCACCCTGCAAGGCCAGATCCGCTACGTCGCCCGTCCGGCAATGGGCCGGAATGTAATAGCAATTCTGCGCGGCTCGGATCCCGCGCTCCGCGGCCAGTATGTCGCCATTGGAGCGCACACTGATCACATCGGTCTGAGAGGCAGACCCATCGCACACGACTCGCTCAAGGCGGTCATGATGCACGCAGCTCCGCAGGGAGCTGATGATCCGACACCGGTCCCCACTGAAGCGGAGTGGGCAGCGATACGGATCACTATCGACTCGCTCCGATTGCTGCATCCAACCCGATTGGACTCAATCAACAACGGAGCAGATGACGATGCGTCGGGCTCGATGGCGGTCCTCGAGATTGCAGAGGCATTTGCAACCTCGCCGATCAAGCCGAAACGCTCGATCCTGTTCGTGTGGCACGTTGCAGAAGAATCGGGTCTGCTTGGCGCAGAATATTTTACCGACCACCCGACGGTCCCTCGCGACTCGATCACTGCCCAGCTCAACATGGATATGATCGGCAGGGGGCAGGCGAGCGACGTGCCGGGCAATACCAAGGAAGGTGCGTTGATACGAGGTGGTCCCGGATATCTCCAGCTGATCGGAAGCCGCAGGTTGTCAACAGAGCTGGGAGATATCATCGAGCGTGTGAACGTCGAGGAGCAACTCGGGTTCAGGTTCGACTACAGTCTCGACGCGAACGGGCATCCGCAGAACATCTATTGCCGCAGCGATCACTACGAATACGCGCGGTACGGGATTCCCATCGCCTTTTTCACTACCGGCGGCCATGCGGACTACCACCAGGTCACCGACGAGCCGCAATATCTCGACTTCAACAGGATCGCGAGCGTGGCGCGCCTCGTGTACGAGACAGCCAAATCGCTTGCCGACGCGCCAGGCCGTGTGACTGTCGACAAGCCTAAGCCGGACCCGCGAGGCACCTGCAGACAGTAGCAGTTTGGTTCCTGGGGTGAATTTCGCCATCTTCCGTGTGCGGTACCGCGCGCCACAACAGCGCGACCGCCATACTAACGGAGCTTCGGATGGCTGGCACACCTGTTCTTTCAGCGCGACTTCTTCTCAAGGGCGGACACGCCGTCGATCTCGACCGGGATCGCGTCGAGGAGCTCAAGAAGCACATGGCCGAGAATGACGGTCACATCGTCACGGCGTATCTCGTCGGAAACAAGGAGCTTCACCTCTTCGTGCGTGACATCGTCGGCATAGAGATTCAGCACGAGGCCAGCGCCGAAATGATGCGGGCGTTCGCGGAGCGTTAGTTCCTGACCGGAGCCGCGCGTTGGAGCGGGATGACAATCACCGCGCCAGCGCCGCCTGATTCCCCATTGCCGATGTCGAAACTGGCGCCTCCGCCGTAAATCTCTGCCAGCCGCTCGTGCGTATTCTGGATCCCGATTCCCTGCTTCATGCTGGCGCTGATCCCGGGCCCGTTGTCAGTGACTTCAAGCGTGAGCGTAGAGCCGCGCTTCGTTGCCACGATCGATATGATTCCTCCACTGTCACGCGTCGCAACGCCGTGCCGCAGCGCATTCTCGACAAGGGGCTGCAGGATGAGCATTGGAACCTGCGCATCTCCAAGGTTGTCGGGACAGTCAATGGTAAAGGCGAGGGTATCATAGCGTATTGCCTCGAGCGCGAGATACTTCCTGATGAAGTTGAGCTCGTCTGCGAGCGGGAGAAACTCAGACGATGATTCGCGAAGCGAGGCCCTGAGCAGGTCGCCGAGTTGAGACAGTGTGATGACGACGGCGCGATTGTCGCCCTTGCGGGCAAGCATTGCGATCGAGTTGAGCACGTTGAAGAGAAAATGCGGCTGAAGCTGGCCGCGGAGCGCAGCCAGTTTCGCTTCCGACAAGCGGGCGCGCACCTCGAGGGATATGATCTGCTGCCGCCTCATCAGGTAGAACGCGACCGCAAGCAGCGCGATTGCAAGTGACACGAGAGGCAGGACTGTTCTCACTGGGGAAGGGGGCAATCCGCCAATGACGAGTGAAGGCGCCACCGATGGATTCATGGTGACTGTTGCCGTAAGGGCGGTGTCAGGTGAGCCCAGTGTCTCTGTTGCAAGGAACGGAGACGCGAAAACCACGTGGCTCCTGTAGAGTTCTGCCATTGCGCCGTTCGTAACTTCGACTGACATCAGAGAGTCCCGGGGGGACGCCCTGACGAGCGAGGCCGGAAGCAGCTGGCCATACTCTGCAGCCGGTGCGAGGACGGCTCCAGCAAACGATTCCGCGCTTGTCGAGAAGCCGAACACTGTGCCGGGATCGGTTTCGGAGCGGAACAGTACCCCATAAAACGCGACCCACGCATCATCACCACGCCCTCCCGATACCCATCGGTATGGGACAGCGCCGGGTTCACGCGACGAAACACCTTTGGCGATCGACGCCCTGGCGGCGTTCGTGATGTCGCCGGTCCTTTCTGCGATCGTGGCAGCTGCAACGGAGCTATCACGGACGAGCGTCGATGCACGCCCGTCGCGAAGGTCGATTATGAAAATCACCTGCGGTCTGAGATCGATTCCACACTCGCAGCGTGTGATCGAATCAGCGGCCTGCCGCATCCCGGCAAGCACGGGCGCAACCTGTTTGGGAACTGCATCGGCTCCGCCGAATATGGGATTGATGGCGAAGAACGTAGAGTTGCGCACGCGTGCCCCGAATGACCACGCAGCAAATGAAGCATAGTCCTGAAGCACACGCCTCGTCGCATCGCGGTGTGCGCTGGCGGTTCGCCATGTCTGGAATGCGAGGCCCGCCGCGAGCAGTGCTGCGGCCGATAACAAAAGCGCGATCAGCAGAGTGAAGCGGCTGCCAGTCTGGGGTTCGCGATTCATCGAGCGCCAAAGGAAATGCCCGTGAGCTCGCTGCGCCAGCGCTCGTCGCTGCACCGATGCGTGAGTTGGCTGCACGAGCCGTGAAACTTCACGCCGGCACGGAGAAGTTGAGGCACCAACACATACGGAGAATGCGATGTCCTCGAATCGTTCCCGTTCCATGCGTGCATCAAGGGCTGCTGCTTTTATCGTAGTGGCTTCAATACTGAAGGGTTGCGGAGGAACCAGTGACCCTGGCCCCGAGGTCCTCCGCGTCGGAGGCACTTATACGACGCAGGTGAGTCTCACCCAGAATACGTGCACCGGGCTGACTGTTCAGCCACTCCAGACCGTCGTAGGCCATACCCCGGGGGCCACAAGCCTGTCGGTGCAGCACGGTCCCGTGAACTACACCGGCACGGTGACAGCGGCTGGTGCATTCAGCACAACTCCCGCAACGGTTCAGGGTGCAGGAGCTGGTGACAGGACAACTCTTTCCGTCGCCGGGCAATTTTCCACCACCGGATTCATCGCCGATGTCACAGCCGCCGTGACACTCAGCAACGTACCCGCATGCAACTACACGGTCCGCTGGGTCGGAACCAAGCTCGGCGCGGCGAACACTGTCCCATGATTCGTGCAGCGCAGTTACTTACCGCCGCGGCGTTCGGATGCAGCGGGGCTATTGGTCCGCCGGCGGATCTCCAGCCAGAACGAAGTGAGCCGCTCTCGTTCTCGAGTCATGGAATTCAGTTCAGCGGAACTGTGCACCTGCCTGCTGGCAATGGTCCGTATCGCGCCGTAGTGGTGATGGGTGGAAGCGGACCCTGGCGACCAGCTCGCTGGTACTTCGATCACATCCGTGATGCGTTTCGTGCTGGTGGTATCGCGGTCGCATATTACGACCGGCGTGGTGAAGGGGGGTCAGGGGGCGACTTCGATCGCGCGTCATTCGAAGACCTTGCTGACGATGCGGTCGCCGCGATTGGTGCAGTGCGATCGAGGCCCGACATCTCCGATGCGGGACTTTATGGTCACAGCATGGGAGGGTGGATCGCCGGGCTCGCGGCTTCCCGCTCGCCTTCGGTTGCTTTTGTCATCACAGCAGCGGGTCCGGGCGTGGGGCCATTGGAGCAGACTCTCTTTGCACGTGCAAATGAAGATAGAGCTGCCGGAATTGCCGAGGGTACCGTACTCGAGCTCGCCGATCTGCGGAGCAAGGTGATCGGGTATTATGTGGATCGTAAGGTGGAATCGCATGAGATAGCGCAGGCTGCTTTTGACGCGGCGCAATCGAAGCCATGGTTTCCCACTGCAGCTCGGTGGCGCGAACTTCAGGGAGTCAATGAGCGATTGCCGTCTCCAGAGGTGCTGGCGGCTCTCGATGAGCGGGATCCTGACCTGCTGAGATGGTTCAGGCGTGACGGCAGGTACGACCCCGCTGCAGCGCTCGAGCGAGTCGCTGTGCCTTATCTAGCCATTTTCGGCGAGGCCGATCCCATTGTGCCGCGGCAAGCGAGCATCGTCGCGTTGAACGCATCGCTTGCAGCTCCATCGCTGCTGACCATCCGAAGCTATCCAGGAGCGAATCACATGATAATGACCGGGGCAGGTCAAGCTGGCTCTTCGCTCGCCGCCGGCTACTTGTCAGATATGCGCGCCTGGATCGCGATGGTGCGATGACGCGTCAGCCTGACGAACGCACACATCCGCAGCGGGCAGGCCGCAGTTTTGCCGGGATGTTGCCCTCGGGGAAGTGAGTTTCAGGACAGATCACCAGCTACATTGGCATCGATGCCCCTATCCGTCGCTGGCATTCCGGTAACCGTCATTGTCGTGGACGATGAGCCGCTCGCCCGTGAGGGAGTAAGGGCACTCCTGGCTGAAGACCCCGACATCGCCGTGCTCCAGCTATGCGCAAGCGGACAATCGGCGATCAGGGCAATTGTCGACCTCTCGCCGAACATCGTGTTTCTCGACGTGCAGATGCCGGGCATGTCTGGTTTCGAGGTGATTCGTACAGTCGGCGTAGACCGCATGCCGTTCATCATCTTCACAACGGCGTTCGATCAGTACGCGCTCGATGCGTTCGAGGCTCATGCGCTTGAGTATCTCCTCAAGCCATTCTCCGATGAGCGCTTTACGGTCGCCCTGACGCGGGCGAAACAATTCGTGCGCGACAAGCGGCTGGCTGAACTTGGGCAGAGGTTATCAAGCCTTCTTGCGGATGAGGCAAACCCGGGTCGCTCGAGGGATTTTGCAGAGCGGCTCACCTTCCGCGGCACGGGGCGTACTTACTTCGTTTCAGTTGCCAGCATCGACTGGATCGAGGGCGCCGGCTACTACGCGAACGTACACGCTGAGGGCAAACAGCATCTTCTGCGCGAGTCTCTTACCTCGCTTACATCCCGCCTCGACCCCTCACAGTTCATACGTGTTCACCGCTCCGCGATCCTCAATGTGAGGTGCGTGAAAGAGATCCGGTCGTCCCCGAATCGTGATTCGATTGCCGTCATGGCAGACGGCACGAGGGTCCGCCTGGCTCGTGGAGCCCGAGGCCGTTTGCAAAGCCTGCTGGATCCGGCCGCCCAGGAAGGCAGCGGCACTTGAAAGGGTTTTGTTAGCGTCGAATCCGAATGCCGTTTGCTGACGTCTAATACGCTGTCACCATCTCGACCCTGGCCTCCAACAATTCTGGAATATCCCATGCGCCTGTCACGTCGTTTCGTGGTCCCGGTTTCGCTGTGCCTGCTAACCGCCGCCAGTTCGCTGACCGCGCAGCAGACGACCCGGTCGCAGAGCGATCCCCGCCCAAAGGCTACCGCGGCCAAACGATCAGGGAATATTGCCGTGGATGGCAGACTTGATGAAAGCGCGTGGGGCGCCGCGACGCCGATCAGCGAGTTGATTCAGTCGAGTCCCAATGAAGGCCAGGCACCCAGCGAAAAAACGGAAATCAGGATTCTCTACGATGAATCCGCGGTGTACGTAGGGGCCCGCATGTTCGACTCGATGGGCCCCAAGGGAGTAAAAGCTGTACTCACCCGCCGCGATCAGCTGCTTACTGACGGATCGCTGACATCTGACAAGCTCTCCCTGGTCTTCGACCCGTTCAACGACAAGAACACACGCATCTGGTTCGAACTCAACCCACTCGGCGTCAAGGGTGATCATGCGAATAACGACAACTCGTTCGATCCGGTCTGGGAGGGCGCGACGAGCATCGACTCGCTGGGCTGGGTTGCAGAGTTCCGCATCCCGCTGTCACAACTGAGATTTTCGCGCGACTCAGTCCAGCTCTGGGGCATGCAGGTGTGGCGCTCGATCGACCGGCTCAACGAACAGGACATGTGGGCGTTCTGGCGCAACAACGAATTCGGCGGTGCCGCGTATTTCGGCACTCTCGAGGGAATACGCGTCACATCTCAGCCGCGACAGATGGAGCTGGTACCGTACGTGACTTCGCGCGCGATCCTGCAGGATGCGCCGGCCGGCAATCCGTACCGCTCGAATCGCGAGGCTGACTACCGCGCTGGTGCCGACCTCAAGGTCAACCTGACGTCAAACCTCACGCTCGATGCAACTGTCAACCCCGATTTCGGGCAGGTCGAAGTCGACCCCGCGGTGGTAAACCTGTCTGTGTTCGAGACGACCTTCTCGGAGAAGCGGCCGTTCTTCATCTCCAACTCGCAATACTTCTCGACGGGCGGGTTCAGCTGCTACTTCTGCAGCAACGTGTCGAGTCTCAACTTGTTGTATACCCGCCGGATCGGCCGGTCACCGCAGCTCGCCGGCCTGATCAATTCCCGCGCAGTCTATATGGATGCAACCGACGCCACCACGATCCTCGGTGCCGCAAAAGTCACAGGACGCACGAAGAAAGGATTGACTGTCGGGCTGATGGATGCCGTGACGAACAGCGAGAACGCGAAGTTCCGGCTTGATGGTATCGACGGCGATCAGGTTCAGGAGGTCGAACCGCTGTCCAACTACTTCATTGGAAGACTGCGCCAGGATTTCCGGGGCGGATCCACTCGGGTTGGTGCGATCGGTACTCTCGTCAACCGGCGGCTCGATAACACCGATCAGATCGAGCGGCTGCGCGACCGGGCGTCGGTGGTTGGACTCGACCTCGATCATCGCTGGTCAAACCGGATGTACTCGTTGAATATCCAGACGGCGCTTACAGGAATCGGGGGCGATACTGCGGCGATACGTCGTGCGCAGCAGTCGAGCGCCCGCTATTACCAGCGCGTTGGCCGTGATGCGACGGGCGATGGCCTCTTCTCCACCGACTTCGACCCGACTCGTACGAGTCTGAACGGGTATGGCTTCTACGCACGGCTTGCGAAAGAAACCGGGAACTGGCTTTTCGAGACGACGCAGAACTGGCGTAGTCCCGGCTTCGAAACGAACGATCTCGGATCGCTCAGCCGGGCCGACTACAAGTTCATGCTGGTGAATGCAATACGGCAATGGACGACACCGGGAAGCTGGTATCGGAGCATCTGGTCCAACGTGGGCGCGCAGCAGCAATTCAGCTATGAGGGTGACAGGATAGATCTCGATTATCACGGACACTTTTCGTCGACACTGAAGAACTACATGAACTTCGGTATCACGGCGATTCATCGCCCGAGCACCCAGGATCAGCGCCTCACGCGAGGCGGGCCGACGGTCACGCGATATGGCCACAACTTTATCGGTGGCAATATCAACGGCGACAGCCGAAAGAGGCTGGTGTGGGGCGTGGGAGTCGACTACTCGACGCCTCTGGACAACGATGAAGGCGGCCGTTTCGCGATTTACCCGTCGCTCACATTGAAGCCATCAGCTTCCACTACGGTGAGCGTCTCACCGTCATGGGATCACGACTTTACCACGCAGCAGTTCGTGACATCTCTGACTGACGCGTCCGCTCCTGCTGGATTCGGCGGCGTACGCTATGTGTTCGGCCGGATCGAGCAGAAGACTTTTGCGGTCAACACGAGAATCAACGCCACCTTCACGCCGACCCTCACGCTTCAACTCTTTGCGCAGCCGTTTCTGGCGAGTGGCCGGTACACGAGCTTCAAGGAGTTTGCGAGGCCGAAGTCTGGTGACATGACATACTACGGCAGCGACAACGGGAGCACGATCGAGACGTATGTCGACACCGAAGCACAGACGCGCTACCGCGTAGACCCCGACGGAACGGGACCGGCCGCTGCATTTACCTTCTCGAATCCCGATTTCAACGTCAGGTCGTTGCGCGGTACTGCAGTGATGCGGTGGGAATATCGACCGGGCTCGACGCTGTTCTTCGTGTGGACACAGCAGCGCGAAGGCTTCGACTCGCACGGAGACTTCGATTTCGGTCGCGACAGGGCGGCGCTGTTCCGGGATAAGGCGACCAACGTATTTCAGGTGAAGGCGACTTACTGGCTTGGTCGCTAGACCAGCCAGTAGGTCGGTCCTGAAGCTCCACCGAATTTCAAAGCAGAACTAAACCTTCAGGCGTCCGACTACGGACGTTACTTACCCGGATAAGCCGCCAGCACCTCCTTCTGGCGCTGCTGCAAGCCTATAGGGACAATGTCCTCGCGCATCCAGCGCGTTCTGTAGTCGTCAACCAGCGCCCGCAGATAATCTTCGGGCGCTGTGTATGTGGCGCCGAGTTCGGCGATGCTGCGGGAGTTGTCGAGCTCAGACATCCACTTGCTGCTGAACGGCGAGCAATGCGGAAGCAGCTTCTCGGCTTCCAGTTCAGCGCGCGGCTTTCGCATGACGTGGAGGTCGAGGCCGGTGATCCCCGACAGGATTACGATCAGCTCGTCGAGAGATATCGAACGGCCGCCTGAGATATTGTAGGCCCGGCCGATCCCTTTGTCGCTGGAGACGAGGGATACCACAAGTGCGGCGACGTCGCCAGCGTAAACATGCCGCAGCGGCAGTCCCGGCTCGTCGGGCACGAGGAAAGGACCACGGTCGAGTATGCGCGCGATGTAACACTGGATACGCCCGCGGTGATCGCGCTCCGATGCGACCATCGGCAGGCGCAGCGTCGTCACGGGAAATCCCGACGCTTTCAGAGCGGCGGAGAAGACGTCTTCCGAATCGCGCTTGTCGACGCCGTATTTCCAGTCATCGTAGTCCGCGCTCTCATCAGGTGGCGCTGGCATCACGTGACCTTCGTAGTCCTCTTCACGGAATGGACGATTGACATTCTCGCGTACGAGGTACACCTGGCCGCTGCTTACAAAGACGAACCTGTCGGTGATCCCGCCAAACAGCTCGACAGCCTGACGGGCTTCGGCGCCCGTGTAAGTGGTTGTGTCGAAGACCAGGTCGAAGGAGCGCGTGTCGAGTGCGGCGCGCATCGTAGACGTGTCCCGCCGATCCGCGTGCAGCCGTTCGACATCGGGCGGAAGATCATCGCGAGTCTGGCCGCGATTCAGTACGGCGACATTATGACCCGCTGACAAGAGCCCGAGCGCTGTAAAGTGCCCGAGGTTTCGGGTTCCGCCAAGTATCAGTACGTCTGCCATTGCGATGCGAAAGTCGTCCGGCTAAATGAGTTCATGGCCTCATCCCTCTCGATGCGAGCTGGTCCACGGGCGCTCGCGATAATACGCGAGCGCGGATTGCGACTCGAAGATGTCGACGTGCTTCCCGGAGCGTCAGGGGGTGCCAAATGGCTTTCGATCGCCGGCCTCGACCGATTCATCTTCGGGGAATTTCTGCAGGGGCACCGCGAGCGGCCGATGCATCTCATCGGCTCGTCAATCGGGAGTTGGCGTATTGCGTGTCTGGCTCAGCGGGATCCAGTCGCGGCGCTCGCGCGCGGTCACGACGGATACATCTATCAGCAGCGATACTCCGGCCGGCCCCGTCCGCCCGAGGTGACGCGGGTTCTCACTTCGATTCTCGACTCGATGCTTGGCGAGAACGGCGTGGACGAAGCCCTGTCTCATCCCTGGGCAAGGCTGCACGTCATCACTGCGATGGGCGTCGGACTTGCCGCACGCGGACAGGGGCGGACGCTCAGCGTGTCGATCGCGATTGCTGCGCTCGCCAATGCAGTGAGCAGGCGCTCACTTTCGCTCCAGATGAAGCGGCACGTATTTCATTCCGCCGGAAGCGATACTCCGTTTCTGAATCTCTCGGACCTTCCGACAGTCCACCTTCCACTGACTCGCGACAACCTGCGTTCAGTGTTGCTCGCGTCGTGCGCAATCCCGCTGGTTCTCGAGGGCGTCCGGATACCAGGGCGTGAGACTGAGCTCCACTGGGATGGAGGAGTGATCGACTATCATCTCGATCTCGACTTTGGGCCGGGCGACGGCATCGTTCTTTATCCTCACTTCTATGATCACATCGTGCCCGGCTGGTTCGACAAGGCGCTCAGGTGGAGGCGCGGAAAGGCAGTGAACTTTCAGCGCGCGCTTCTGATTGCGCCTTCGAAATCGTTCGTCGAGTCACTTCCGGGAGCAAAGATCCCCGACCGTCGCGATTTCTTCTCGATGACCGAAAGTGAGCGGATGAAGCGATGGCAGGCGGTTCGGGACAGGAGTGAGCAGCTTGGGGATGAACTGCGCGAGCTGATTGCCTCAGGCAGACTCGCCGACAGAATCGTTCCCTGGTAACTCGCGCCGACACGGCAGCGTCAGGATAAATGCCGAGCTCTTCCCGAACGTGCTGGTTGCCACGAGCTCACCGCCCATCCGGCGCGCAAGGTCGCGGCTGATCGAAAGGCCCAGTCCTGTGCCACCATGCGCAGTCGTGAAGTCGCGACCAACCTGGACGAAAGGTTCGAAAACCGCCTCCAGCTTGTCGGGCGGTATGCCCGAGCCATCGTCGGTAACCGTGATGCAGACCTCGTCACGGGACGAACTGCAAAGCACACCAACATGGCCACCGCGCTCGGTGAACTTTATGGCGTTCGAGAGGAGGTTCAACAGGATCTGGGTGATCTTGTCAGCATCTCCCACCGCGACTGCCGACCCTGAGTCGTTGGCTACCGAAAAATGGAGATCCTTCTCCCGCAACTGGGGCTCGACAAGCGCTTCCAGGCCATCCAGGACTTCCTTGATGTTCACGGGCTCGTGTCCGACATCGACATGGCCCGCTTCGATTTTTGCAAAGTTCAGGATGTCATTGATGAGAGAGAGAAGGTGCCGCTGGCTCCTGTCGATCCGTTCGAGGTCGGCGAGCTGGTCTTCGGTCACTGCGCCCCTGACGCCGAGTGTCAGCAACTGTGTGTAACCTGCAATGGCGTTGAGCGGAGTGCGAAGCTCGTGGGACATCGTCGCGAGAAACTGATTCTTCGCGGCATTCGCCTCCTCTGCCTGAAGTCGTGCTGCTCTTTCGCTTTCGACGAGATCGCGAACATCGAGTTGTCGCTGTCGGGCCCGCTGCGCCGACCGGATCACCGTCGTCAGTGTGGCAACGCGGACAGGGCGCTCGAGCAGCGTCACGTTTCCTTTCACCGCCACACCACTCAACGCGCGCGGAAGCGCGTTTGACAGTTCGCCCTCTCCGGTCAGCAGGACGATCGGAATGTCCGACCACGAAGGCTGGTTGTTCAACGATTCGAAGAGCACCGTACGCGACTTTGTGTCCAGCGCCTCTTCAGCGACGACGAGAACTGCTGCTTCATCATCGGCGATCGAGTTGCATACGTCCTCCATCGTCGCGCACGGCAGTATGACGAGTCCCGCTTTCGTAAGCACACGCTCAGCCACAGCGGTATCTCTTCCGGTGGGCGTGAGGAACGCGACGGGAAGCTGCTTCGTGGGATCTCCGAGCAGCGTCCTGGTGGTTTCTCCGGGGCCCGTTCGCGCTGACGCAGTCAAGCTTGATCGATCTCCGGCTCTGCCTCTTGCATCAGAGGCGTCATGGTGCCCGTGTAGTTCGGGACGCCGGTGAGGACGCCCTGAAACTTTCTGAGCGGATCGCCGACCTTGAGCCCGCCCGTCCCAACCATGAATTCCCTGATCGTCCGCTCGTGATTGCCGCTTCGCCGCTTTACCACTGAAATCGCCTGACGCACCGACCCGTTGAACTCGAAGTAGCGCATCAGGATCACGGCGTCCGCGAGGTAACTCACTTCCGCTGCCTCATCGACTGGGTGTCCAAAAACGCCGTGCTGGACAAGCGTCATGATGCAGGTCACGCCATTGTTCGAGAGGAAGCTCAGCAGCTCGTGAACCTGGATTGGGAGCAGTCGTTCTTCCGGCATCGACTGCATGTAGCCGTTGATGGAGTCGATAACGACCAGCGAGATGTTCCCGCTTTGCACCGCGTCCACCAGCTGGCTCGCAAACTCGCCTGGCGAAAGGGAAGTCGGCTCGATTTGCTGAAGCAGGATCTGCCCGCTCTCGATGGCGTCGCCGACATCCATCTCGAGAGCTTCGGTTCGCAGGCGAAACGTGCTCATCCGCTCATCGAAGAGGTAAAAAAGAACGCGCTCGCCGCGCTGGATCGCTGAATGTGCGTACTGGCTGCAGAGAATCGATTTGCCGGTACCGGCCGCGCCCGTAATGAGGAGGCTCGTACCGCGCGTGAGCCCGCCCCCGAGCATCTGATCGATTCTGGCGTCCCCGCTCGACAATATTTCGAGTGTGGAGTCGGCCCGTGCGTCGTCGTGCAGGATCCGTGGGTACACTGCCAGGCCGCCAGTCGTAATCCGGAAATCATGATAGCCCCCGCGGAATTTTGACCCGCGCACCTTCGTGACCTGAAGCCGGCGCCGCTCAGCTCCGTACTCCAGGGCAACATGCTCCAGCACGATTACGCCGTGAGCAAGGCTGTGGAGCTGCAGGTCGCCCTCCGGCGACGTCTTGTCATCGAGGAGCAGCACGGTGCCCGGCCGCTTCAGGAAGAACTGCTTGAGTGCAAGGATCTGCCGGCGGAAGCGAAGCGGCTCGCGGGCGAGCAGTCGCATTTCGGAAAGCGAATCAAAAACGACCCGAGCCGGATTGAGCGTCTCAACGGTTCGGAGCACCGCATCGATCGTCTGTTGAAGCTCGACCTCTGCAGGATGAAAGATCGTGTAGTCTTCATCGTACCCTGCAGGTGATTGCGAGGCGAGCTCGAACACCTCGATGCCGTCGAGCGTCCACCCGTGGGACGATGCAACGCCTTCGAGCTCCTCGCGGCTCTCCGACAACGTGACATACAGGCCTTTCTCGCCCTTTCGGACTCCTTCACGAAGGAACTGAAGGGCAAGGGTGGTCTTACCTGTGCCCGGTGACCCGTCGAGCAGATACAGGTGGTTGCACGGGAGGCCTCCGTTCAAAATCTCGTCGAGGCCGGAGACACCAGTGGCCGCGCGCTTCTGGTCGGTGGTCAGTTCCCGGTCGAGACCCGCGGGAGTGTCTATCAATTGAGGCATTCCTTTATGTTTTGTCGTCGCGAGACGGATGTTTTTCAGGCAAACCTTGCCGGGTTAAGCGCATAAACCGTGCAAAAGCGCATTTCCGGCATCGCCGTCCCTGTCTGACCGGTCTGGCCAACGGTATCATCCCCGTAATGGAAAACGCCCACACCTTTCTGGAAAACCTCGCGCTCGTCCTGTGCACAGCCGCAGTGACGTCGTTCCTGTTCCAGAGGCTCAGGCAGCCGGTGATCTTCGGCTACCTGCTAGCCGGCATGATCGTGGGGCCGTACCTGCCGATTCCACTGGCAGCGGACGAGCGGGTGCTTCGGACACTTTCCGAGCTCGGCGTCATACTATTGATGTTCTCCCTCGGGCTGGAATTCCGCCTGAAGCGAGTGGCCCAGATCGCCGCCACTTCCGGCCTGGCCGCGATTCTCGAAACCAGCACGATGCTCGGCCTCGGATACTTCACGGGGTATCTGCTCGGCTTCAGTCAAATCGAGTCGATCTTCACCGGCGCGATAGTCGCAATATCGAGCACGACGATCATCGCAAAGGCATTCGAGGAGAACTCAGTTCACGGACGGCTTCGCGAGATCGTGTTCGGGATGCTGATCGTCGAAGATCTCATCGCCATCATTCTGCTTGCCTTGCTCACCGCGATCGCAAGTGGTGCAGGCCTTTCGGCGATGAGCCTCGGTATCACGCTCGTCCGGCTCACAACTTTCCTGGCGGGACTCGTTCTCGTCGGCATGATCTTCGTGCCGCGATTCGTACAAGCGATCGTAAAGAGTGAGCGTACCGACACGATGCTCGTCGGTGTCATCGGCCTGTGCTTTGCCGCAGCCTACCTCGCCTACACGTTCGGATATTCGGTGGCACTCGGCGCGTTCATCATGGGCTCCCTCGTTGCAGAATCAGGTGAAGCCATCAGGATCGAACGGCTGGTTCACCCGGTGCGCGACATGTTCGTCGCCATCTTCTTCGTTTCCGTCGGATCACTGATTGATCCGCGCGTCATCGCTGATTACTGGGTTGCGGTCGTTTCGCTCAGCGTGATCGTGATCACCGGTAAAGTCCTGGCAGTGACGGCGGGGTCGTTCATTACAGGTAATGGATTGAGGCATTCGATCCAGAGCGGTATGAGCCTGGCTCAGATCGGTGAGTTCTCGTTCATAATCGCCGGCGTTGGTCTGGCGTCCGGCGTGATCAGGCCCTTCCTGTATCCAGTCGTTGTCGCTGTGTCGGCTATCACTACGCTCGCGACGCCATGGCTCATCAGAGGATCTGAGCCAGCGGCAATGTTCGTCGACCGAAAACTGCCCCGGCCAATTCAGACTTCCGTGGCGCTGTACGCGTCGTGGGTTGACCGTATCCGCAATGCGCCCGGTGCATCTGGCAAAAGCAAAACGCGCCGTCTCGTTCGCGTGATTCTGATGGACGCGTTGATTCTCATCATCGTGATAATCGGCGCCGCTGCCGAAAGGGGCCGTTTCACGACGATGTTCAGCAACTGGACGGGAGCCAGTCCGCGCATGTCTCTGCTCGTCGTATTGATCGGCGCAGCGGCGGTTGCCGCCCCGCTCGTCTGGGGAATCGTGCGCAGTGCAAGGATGCTCGGCTTCGTTCTCGCGATGCAGGCGCTACCGACTGCGGGACGAAGGAAAGCAGATTTTGCGGCTGCGCCGAGGCGTGCCCTCGTGACGATGCTTCAACTCGGGACGCTGCTGATGGTCGGGCTGCCGGTGGTGGCAATCACTCAGCCGTTCGCACCGCAGTTTCCCGGATTTACGCTCCTCGCGATTCTCATCGTGCTTCTCGGGTTTGCGTTCTGGCGCAGTGCGCTCAATCTCCAGGAGCACGCGCGCGCCGGTGCCGAGGTCATAGTCGCTGCGTTGACGCCGCAGCTTTCAGATGAGGACGACTCTCAGAACATGATGAAGACGATGGAACACATCGCCATCATGCTGCCCGGACTCGGAGAGCCGATACCGGTGAGGATCGAGGCGCATAGTCCGGGTGTCGACAGGACACTTGCGGAGCTCAACATCCGCGGAAAGACGGGCGCTACCATTCTCGCGATCACGCGTGTCGGTGAAGCGGGAAGCAAGGTGGTCATACCATCCGGCAAGGAGACGCTGCGGGTAGGTGATGTCCTCGCCCTTGCCGGAAGCCAGGACTCAGTGGATTCAGCGATCGAGATGCTTACAATCTCCCGGCGGGCGAAGGGAGTCGCGCCGACGGGCGCGGATACCGAGGGCGCTTCGACGATTGTTCGGTGATTGTAAGGGCTGTAGCGCGACCCGGACCACATGCCCAAATTGCAGAGTCGTGTTCCCGAAGCTCCCCCTCCGCTCGGGCCACTAGCCTATTCCCTCAGGACAAACACCAAATGAGAGCTACGACCACGTTGGCAATTGCTGCCGTTCTCCTCGGAACGGGGTGCGCAAAAGCTTCTGCAAAGTCTGCGCAGGCGCCAACTCCCGCGACAGCCGCTGGAGCGGCCCGTCCAGCAGGAACGCAGACAGCTGCTGCGCCAGGAGCCGGAGACAAGAAGTCAATCGCTTCGCTCGTCAAGACGTCGAAGAAAGTTGACGGATTGTTTACGGTTTATCAGGACACGGCCAACGGCTCGCTGATGATGGCCGTTTCTAAGGACCAGCTCGGCAAGGAATTCATCTACTTCACACACATTGTCGATGCCCCTGTGGCCGCTGGATTTTTCCGCGGCGCGTTCGGCACCAACAACACGTTCTCCGTCCGCAGGCACTTCAACCGCCTCGAGTTCGTGACGCAGAACGCGAATCACTACTTCGAAGAAGGTCATGCACTGGCGCGCGCCGCATCAGCGAACATTTCGCAGGCTGTCGTCGCGGTTCAGGATATCCTCGCCGAGGACAGCACGACTTACCTGATCAAGGCAGATGATCTTTTCATGACCGAGGCCTTCACGCAGGTCAAGCCGACCCCCAACCCTAACGCCCGCCCTGGTCAGAACTTCATTCTGGGAGGACTGAGCAAGGCGAAGACCCGCGTTACGGCCCTGAAGAATTATCCGGCGAACACTGACGTCACCGTGGATTACGTCTACGACAATCCAGCGCCGATAAATCGTGGCGGCTCTGACATCACCGACGCCCGTTTCGTCACCGTCTCCGTTCAGCACAGCCTCATCGAACTCCCGAAGACCGCATACTCGCCTCGCCTCGATGACCCTCGTGTCGGATATTTCACGCAGGAGATCACCGACATGGTGTCCGTCAAGTCGGCGCCATATCGCGACCTGATCAACCGGTGGAGCCTGGTCAAGAAGGATCCGTCTGCCGCGATTTCGGAGCCCGTCGAGCCGGTTACCTGGTGGATCGAGAACACGACTCCGGTCGAGTTCCGCGATGTCATCGCCCGGGCAGTGCTTGCGTGGAATCCGGCATTCGAAGCAGCTGGTTTCCGGAACGCGATGGTGGTGAAAGTTCAGCCTGACGATGCAGACTGGGATGCAGGCGACATTCGCTACAACGTGCTTCGCTGGACGTCGTCCCCCAATCCGCCGTTCGGCGGGTACGGCCCGAGCTTCGTCAATCCGCGCACCGGTCAGATTCTCGGCGCCGACATCATGCTCGAGTACGTATTCGTCACGAACCGCGTGAGACAGGAGAAGGCATTCGCGACAGCGGCTCTTGGAATGGAGCTCGAGGAAGCCCTCGATCACACCGGCAAGATGTGCTCGTTCGGTGACCAGCTTCAGCTGAACATCATGGCCGGCCGCCAGGCGCTCGTTGCGCGTGGGGCGAGTCAGGTCGAGATGAGGGACTACATAAATCAGGCGATCACCGGCCTCATTCTCCACGAAGTCGGTCACACGCTTGGCCTCAATCACAACATGAAAGCCAGCCAGATGCTTTCGCCGAAGCAGATCAACGACAAGTCGATCACCAGCGCCAAGGGTGTCATGGGCTCGGTGATGGATTACGAGATCGTCAACCTGGCGAAGAATGGCCAGACGCAGGGCGACTATTTCTCGAACCGCGTTGGTCCGTACGACATCTGGGCAATTCAGTTCGGCTACACGCCATCACTCCCCGATCCAGCGGCCGAGTCGCGCCGGATGAACGCGCTGCTGGCGCGGTCGACCGAGCCTGATCTGATCTTCGGCAATGACGCTGACATCACCAACGCAAACAGCGGGATCGACCCACGCGTGAACGTGAACGACATGACAAGCGATGCAATCGGCTACATGAGCGAGCGCTTCGAAGTCATCAATGACCTCATGCAGGGTCTGAAGGACCGTTACACGAACAACGGCGACTCGTACCACGAAATGCGCAACGCGTACCTCGTGCTGACAGGTCAGCTCAACACCGCGTCGACGGTCATCGCTCGCTATGTCGGAGGTGTTTATGTCGATCGCGCATTTGCCGGTCAACCTGGCGCAACGAAGCCGTTCACGCCGGTGAGCCGAGCCGACCAGAAGCGCGCGATGGCTTCACTCACGAAGAACGTGTTTGCTCCGAACGCGTACGCCGCGCCCGACGGGCTCTACAACTACCTTCAGATGCAGCGTCGCGGGTTCGGCTTCTTCGGGCAGCCTGAAGATCCGCGAATTCACGAGCGGGTGCTGACGATTCAGCGCAACGTCATCAATCACCTGTTGAGCCCGCGCGTGCAGACTCGTATCACTGATTCGCGCACCTATGGAAACGAGTACGCTCTGACCGAGATGATGTCCGACCTGACGTCGGCGATCTTCGATGCAGATGCCCGCACCAACGTCAACACGTTCCGGCAGAACCTCCAGCTGGATTATGTGAACCGTCTGGCGGCGATGATCAACGCTCCGACTAACGCGCCGTACGATTACATGTCACAGTCGGCAGCACTCGCGAGCCTTCGCTCGATCCAGTCGAAACTGGCCGGTAAGGGTGGCAACGCCGAGACAGTAGCGCATACGCGCAACGTTCTCTTCACGATCAACAAGGCGTTGAAGACGGACTGATGTTGCTGCACTGATTTCAGGAGGGGCAGGGGTTGTTATCCCTGCCCCTTTTGTTTTATCGCGGTTCCTGCGTGAGAGGTGTGCTCAGGTGTGTTCGGTAACGGTTTGAGATCTGATTGGATATCAGCCCGCAAGCGGATTCGTCGGTGGCAAGACGCCGGAGGTGATATCCAATCAGATGTCAAACCTCCACCGGACACACCCGAGCACACCTCTCACGCAGGGCGTACATCTGCCGGTCGCGACACGCCGAGACACCAAACCGAGTCCGCGGGTGGGGAAGAAAAGGGAACCGCGGGTTCTCGCCGGTGAGTGAGGTGTGTGCTGCGGTGGCTCCGGTGAAGGTTTGACATCGGATTGGATATCACCACCAGCAAATTCTCCGGGTCAACCATCACCGGATGGCTGATATCCAATCCGATCTCAAACCGTATCCGGAGCCACCGCAGCGCACACCTCACTCACCTCAACTCGGAACCTCAAGATCTCGCCGCAATCCTCCGCAACGCCTGAACGGCCTGCACAGTCTCAGGCGCAGGAATAGCCGCGCGGAAAAACTGCTCGACCATCTTCGCATCGCGGCTGTACAAGTCGTTGCCAAAGAAGAGTTCACCATCGCGCATGTATGCCGTCCCGTATGTAATGAATACCGGGATCTTCTTCGACACCTTGAACGTCTGATTGTCTGAGCCGTTGATCGCCTGGTCGACGCGAGCGGCGTCCCAGCCAAGCGCCCACTGGGCAAGGTCGTTCGGTTTCTCGACCCGAATACATCCATGGCTGAACGCCCGCACATCCTTCGCGAACAGCTCGCGGTTCGGCGTATCGTGCAGGTAGATGTTGAAGTCGTTCGGGAACAGGAATTTTACGAGCCCGAGTGAATTCTCATCGCCCGGCTTCTGTCGCACGCGCCGCTTGCCGCCTTCCTGATAAATCTCGTAGTTGTTCGCAGAGAGGTAGGCGGGGTCGGAGGCGATCTTCGGGAAGACTTCTTTTGCCGCTATGTCGTCGGTGACGTTCCAGTATGGACGGAATACGACCGTCTCCATCGAATCGGAGAACACTGGCGTCGCCTTGTCCTCGTAGTCCTCGCCGACGATGACGCGCATGTCGAGCGTCTTCTCACCGTTATCGTATGCCTCGAGCCGGAATGCGGAGACGTTCACGGCGATGTAGCGTTGCCCCAGGGTCCGCGGAAGCCAGCGCATGCGCTCGAGGTTCGCCGCGATCTGCGCGGCGCGATATGCGGCCGGCTTGTTCAGCGCGTCGAACGTCTCCTTGCCGATCATGCTGTCGACTGTAATGCCATGACGTGACTGAAACTGCGCGACGGCACCCGCAAGGGATCGATCGTATACTGCCGAGCCCGGCTGGCTAGCCGGCGTCGCTGTCCCTGACGCAAGCATACCCTCTGCAGCCAGCCGCGCCCGAAGGCCAGCCACGACTGCCGCATTCATTGGCTCGCCCGGCTTGGCCGCCTTCTCAACCCGCGGTACCGCCTGCCATCCGCCATTCAGCGTGATCCGCTGATACCTGTCGAGTTCCTTTTGCAGCGCCGCGTAGTCATCCCCCTGCGGACGCATGGCGGCGAGTGATTTCTCGAGTGCCGCGTTTCGAAGCGACCGGACAAGCGCGGAGTCGACATTCTCCTCCTGCGGGTCAATGTGCCAGTTCTGCGCAACAGACTTTGGATCGATCTGCCCCGTCAGATAATCTTCGCCAAGCGCCGCGAAAGACGCGGTGAGGATCACATCGGCCTCGGCGAGCTGCTGCGCGGTAGGAGCTGCCGTCTGTTGAATGGTCGCCATTGCACTTGCGAGGGCACCGATGGGATATGCATCCATCCGCATGCCGTCCTGCTCCACCATCAGAATCGAATTGGCAAGAGCGAACGCCCGGTCCTGGTGAATGCCATCCGCAGCGAGCCAGAGAGGCTTGGTCCCATACGCCTTGTAGATGTTCTTCGCGTGCGCCCACTGCTCCTCTTCGATCTTGTCGGGGCGGGTGCCTGCAAGCGCCGTCTCGAGCGCCGTCTGAACCTCAGCGGCTGGGACGCCCTTCACGACTGTGAGCTGCGCGGGTGCCCAGGGCGCGTCACCCTTCGATGCCGCCGGTGAGTCGCCTGCATCCCGCGAACACGCTGCAAGAACCAGAGCTGACGCCAGAACCAATGATGTCTGTGGAATATTCATGCTTTCTCGTACCTGTCTGATATGTGATGGCCTGTCCAAGCCCCACTCATTAAGGCGAGAAATGGGCCATTTGGCGGTGACCGGGCGGCAACCGCATCACTGCTGGTGGTGACTTATCGATCGTGACCGAACGCGTATCTTCATAGACATGGCCTCGCCCAAACCCGACCTGTCGGACCTGACAGA
>JBBREF010000051.1:0-21769 GCA_038203205.1 Gemmatimonadales bacterium
CTCGTCAGCAATCACGTAAGCTGGTGGGACGGATTTCTGCTGCACGCAGTTCATCGCGCGATGAGGCCGAACGCTCCTCTTTACACGATCATGCTGGAGAGTGAGCTGAGGAGATTCCCATTCCTTCGCTTCCTCGGTTGCATTGGGATGAACCCGGGGAGCGCATCAAGCGTCGGGCGCGCGCTCCGTACGCTCCGTGATTCTCTGGCACGAAGGCCGGATTCGATGGTCATGTATTTCCCGCAGGGCACGATTCGCCCTTCGCACGCGAGGCCGCTTGGATTCCAGCGCGGGATTGAACTGTTCTGTCGTTACGTACCCTCTGCCGACGTACTTCCCATTGGAATTCATTTCGAACCGCTCAACACGCCTGCCCCTCACGTATTTCTGTCCGCCGGTAGGCTCATTCCAGCACGTGGTGTTTCAGCCGCTATGCTCGAGCGAGCAGTTGAACATCAGCTCGATTCCATCCTTGCCTTCGTTGTAAGAGAGGGGGAGAACGCTGCCGAACGATATACAGGCATTGGAGTTCCGGCGGGTTCGAGACAAGAGGGCATCAACCTGACGCAGAGAGAAAGGCGTGCGTTTAGCACTTAGCAGCACCAGCGCTCAGCGCTTAGCGTGCCATGCTAACCGCTACGAGCTGGTGCTGCTAATTGCTAACAGCAGCGAAGCCGCGTCGTTCAATGCCTGCAGCGAAGCAGCGCCGTTCAATGCACTGCTGGGAGTGAGCCGCGCATGATCGATGAAGACGAGCGCGTCATCCTCGTAGATCAGGATGATGTGGAGCTTGGCGATGCGCCCAAGCTCGATGTTCATCGGTCAGGACTTCTGCATCGCGCCTTTTCCGTTTTTGTTCTCGACGACAGGAACAGGGTACTTCTCCAGCGACGCGCGGCCGGCAAGTATCACAGCCCGGGCCTGTGGTCGAACACCTGCTGCGGCCACCCCAGACCCGGCGAGTCCACGGAAGTCGCCGCTCGGAGAAGGCTCACGGAAGAAATGGGAATCGTTTGTGAGCTCGCCTCGTTTTCGAGTTTCATCTACCGAGCGCAGCTCGAAGGAGGCTTGGTGGAGCACGAGCTCGATCACGTTCTCCTGGGCGTCGGGTCAGTCGACCCCGAAGCCGACGATTCCGAGGTCGGCGAATGGTGCTGGATTTCTCTTGACGAGCTGAAGGAGTGGCTGGCCGCGGAACCTGCGGCATTCACCGCGTGGTTTCCAATGGCATTTCGATCACTCAGGGCAGAACTGTCTCTTCGCTCGTGACGAAAAACAGCGTCGACGTCATGTCGGCGAACACTTTCTCGTCAGGTGACACGTTGGCGAGATATTCAGGATCTGAATAGAAGGCGTCCTTGTCGGCGATCGAGTCAAACCAGAGCTCAGCCGTTCCGTCAAACGCCGGCTCTCCCGCGGCGTATTCGGTGGGAAGTGTGTGAGCCTGCACGTAGCGGCGGATGTAGCGGTCCGTTGCGGCCAGGGCCCGGACTTTTTCGGAATGTGTCGTGCGCCAGTATTCGTGGAACTCCGACGGAGACATCGCGGGGTTTCGCTTGATTGCAACGATGAGCTTGATCACTTGATCCCTTTTGGTGAAGGTGTGCGGCTAATTGTCACGCTGTCCGCGTAGGCGCTCGGCAAGAATCTGTACGCGCTCATTCAGCTTCGGATGCGCGACAATGTCGAAGTGGCGAAGCACTGTTTCGTTAGTGATGTCGCGATCGGCCCCGAGGTCTGCCGTCACTTCGCGAACTATCGACGGCCATTCCGCTTCCGTGATCGGGCCCGGGGGCCATCCGTGATTCCGGGCATGAACCCAACCGTCCCAGAAGGTCAGCGCGATGTGGAGCTTGCCGAGCTCCGGGGCTGTACCGGTCGGAAAACGGTGTTCGACGGCGTCGAACCGGCGCCCCACTTCGTCATACCTGCCTGCGTCGTGGGCGGCGACATCCTCGAGCAGGTGCGTCACGATCGTATCGCGCGCTTCCGCGTAGGTCATCTCCATGCTGCCGCCCGTTGACTGAATGGATTCTACTTGCGGCTTCCGACCTTCATCTGGGCCTCGAGCAGCGCGCCACAATGCGCAGCCAGACCGGCAGTGTCGAACCTCGTCTCGTCGTCGGTGCGCCAGAGGCAGTCATCGACTGTGCTGGTAATCGGATGCAGGACGAGCTCTGACACGATAGTCGCTGCTTCCGGCTTCCGGTGAGCCCCACCACCGCGCGAAACCACTCCCTTCCACACGTTCACGTGAAGCTCGCCGAGCGTGTCCTGGGATCGAGTGTCGACAAACCATGATACACTTACGGCTGCCGCCTCTGCCTGCAGGACGCAACCATTAGGGGTCCGATGCTGTTCGACCTGGCCACGAAACTGGTCCCCACGCTTGAGCACGCGCTCGGGAGCCAGCGCATCGAGCAGGGCCGTAACAGCGCGCTGGACCGCATTTTTTTCTTTCGCCGTGGGTGATGTCCCCCACGCGCGCACTGCACCACCGGAATTTTCCATAACCTCGAGCCTCCGTTCAACACACAAGATACTCGGGCGGGAACGGGCTTGCGAGCCGCCGGGGGGTTTTCGAGAGTAGAAGCGCGCCACGAGGCCCTTGAGGGCCGCCTGCCGGGTCGAGCTGCCGGGTCGAGCTGCCGGCGTAAGGCTTACCTCAGAGCGTCAAGTCTTGCCTGCAATTCCTTTCGCGCGTTTTCGTCCCTGGACTGTCGAGCAGCACGGATGCCACCGGCTAATGCGCGATACCGGTTCGGCTCCTTTAAGAGGGTGGCCCGATATTCGGTCAGAGCATCAGCTGGTTGGTCAACGAGCATCAGCATGTCGCCGAGCAACTCACGCGCCGGCGCGAGTGGCCCCGGAGTGACTGCGCTTTTTTCCGTTGCGTTTTCGCGCTCGGTCGCACGGCGCATGCGGACGAGCGCCGAGTCCACGCGACCTTCTGAAAGGTCCAGCCATGCCTGCGCTATCAGATGCTGAATTCCGACCTGCTCACTCCAATACACCTCGTTGCGAGCGACGAGTCTCTCGCGAATTGCTGAAAGAGAGTCTACGGCAGCGCGTGCCGTCGACAGGTTCTTTGTTCGCGACGCTCCAATTCCCCGCGCGAAGTACGTCATCGCTTCGGTCCATGGGAATCCGCTCGGCGTCGGCGTGAGCGCAGCTGCATCGGCCCACGCTTCGCGCTCGAGAGCATACCGCGCAGGAATTGCCGCAAGTGCAAAAATTCCGGCGGAGCCCGGTGCGGCGCCGGTCACAGCGTTGACGTCGAACCTCCTCGCGAGCCCCGGCAGCTGATCCACAACACCTTTGGCATCGGCGTCCCTGCGAAGCTGGAGATATGCATAGGCCGCGTAGTCGAGAGCGTGAAGCGCCTCTGCAATGGACCCGGTGCGAAGCGCAACTTCACGCGACCGAAGATTGGTTTCTATTGATTCGCGCCAAAGCCCGGTTCTTGTGAAGATGTGCGAAGGCATGTGCAGCGCGTGCGCGGCGGATGGAGCAATCGCAGCATAACCGCGTGCGGCGCGCGACGCTTCCGCGGCCAGGGCCGGGTAGTCGTAGGTGTGAATGATGTAATGCGCAAGGCCCGGATGGTCGGGCTGCTTCGCCCACAGGGCTTCCAGAATTGCGCCAGCCTTTCGCTGGCTCGAGTATGTCTTATCAGTCGCCGGTGCCGCAGCGACGAGCGATATCGCGTTGAAGATTTGAGCTTCGGTATCATCAGCGTGCGCGGACGCAACCGCAGCCATCGCTTCTGTGTATGCAGCAACTCGAGCAGATTGACTGGTGGTCTCGACATCCCTGTACAAAGCGCCGACCGCGGCGATCCAGGATCTTTCGCGTTCAGTGATGGGAGCTCCAGCAATGGCGAGTCCGGCTGCCGCTGCTGCTCGTCCAGCCGCTAGCTGCGCCGGACCGCGATTCCCTGCGGCCATCGGGTTTCCCCACCTGCTAAGAGCAATTCCCCAATGTGCCATCGCGCAGGTTGAGTCCGCCGCGAGCACGGCCTGATAGCCCTTGATCGCTTCAGCGAACTCGAACGAGTGGAGCCACGCGGTCGCGCGATCGAACACCTGTGCAACGGAGGGTTTGCAGGAAGTCTGAAAATGAACGGTGCCGAGCTTTTCGCCGGCCTGATGACGCTGATTGTCCTGCGCAATTGCCGTCGACGCAAACGCGAAACCGATAATTAGCGCGAAAAAATAGCGATACATGTGGGGCCTCCGGGGACTGCGAATCTCGACTAGTTATGCGGTAACGCAAATGCGACAATCGCGTCTGACGGCTTCCATGTTTCTCCATCGCCGCCAGCAGCGATCACGACATACTGACGACCGTCAGCTCCTCGATACGTCATGGGCGTCGCCTTGCCTCCGCCGGGAAGCACTGCCTTCCACACTTCGCGCCCCGTATCAATGTCGAATGCGCGTATGAAAGGATCGATCGTAGCGGCCATGAATACAAGGCCGCCCGCAGTTGCAATCGGGCCACCGAGATTCGGCATCAGCGGATGCTCCCACGCTTTTGTACCTGTCTTCAGGTCGATTGCAACCAGTGCAGCCGGTGGGTCGGGCGTACAGACCACACCCGGAGGCACAAAGAGAATCTTTCGGCGCATGATGTATGGCGTGCCGCGCATGCGCGTGTCCTCGAATCCAATTCTCGACCTGGACTGCCGGAGCGAATCGAGATTCGCGGACGCAGCGGGAATCAGCTGAACCGTCGCTGCAACGCGATTGACAGGAACGACTGCAACCTGTCGCTCGGGGTCGAATGTGAGTCCGCCCCAGTGCGCGCCGCCAATGTTCGACGGAATGACCAGCGTCCCCTCAAATGATGGAGGCGTGAAGATTCCCTCGTTTCTCAAGCCTTTCACCAGCTCCTGGCATGCGGGGTTTGATGTTACTGCATCCCAGCTGTGGGGACTGAGTGGAGGCAGCGATGAAAACGGCTGCGTTGGCCACGCGCGCTCGCCCGGCACTGTGCTCGCTGGAACCGGCCTCTCCTCGACGGGGAAAATCGGCTGTCCTGTCTCGCGGTTGAGCACGAACATCATACCGGTCTTCGTCGTCTGGATCACCGCCGGCTGTCCCTTTACGGTTGCCAGTAACGGTGGGGATGCATTGTCGTAGTCCCAGAGATCGTGGTGAACGGTCTGGAAATGCCACACGACTTTCCCGGTCGATGCCCGCAATGCGACAATCGAGTTTGCATAATCGTTCCTGCCCAGCCGTTCGCCACCGTAGTAATCGGGACTGGGTGCGCTCGTCGGCACGAATACGAGATCGCGGGCCGGGTCCGCCGCTATCACCGACCACGCATTCGCTGCGCCCGTACGATGCGCGTTCGGACCCTCCCAGCTTGCATGCGCAGGGTCCGACGGGTCCTGCGGCACCGGATCCCAGGACCACCTGAGCGCACCGGTGCGTGCATCGTACGCCCTGACTTCTCCCGTCGCCGCATCGGTTCGATTGTTGTCGGCGACAGCAGAGCCGATGACGACGAGGTCGTTGATAATGGCCGGAGGTGACGTGACTTCGTATTCAGCGAACTCGAACGGCGCATTCCGCAGGCCAGTCCGCAGGTTTACGGTTCCCGAGTCGCCGAATTCACGAATCGGAATCCCGGTCCGCGCGTCCAGTGCGATTAGCCGGGCATCAGTCGTCGCCAGATATATCCGGCCCCGCCACGCTGAGACACCCCGATTCGTGAAATCGCCGAAACGAACCGCGGCATCCACTCGCGCGTCGTACTTCCAGATTTCCTTTCCCGTAACCGGGTCGAGCGCCACAACTTTGCCGAGTGGCGTACTGATGTACATGACGCCGTTGAAGACGATCGGTGTTACCTCGAGCGAGCGTCTTCGCTCGGGCGTCGGCAGTGGCTCGCCGGTGTTGTAGGTCCACGCCATCGTCAGCCGGCCGACGTTCTCACGATTGATTCCCGTCAATGGAGAATACCGGGAACCGAGCGGATCACCTCCGTAGGCCGGCCAATCGATCCTGTCTGTGTCGGGTCGACCCGGGTTCGTTGTCGCGCAGGCTGATGCTGACAGGAGCACCGTGATTAACAATGAGGCGGCAAGGCCGTCAAACGGCAATGATTTTATTGGCACTCGGCGAAAGTATCAGTTACCCGTTGATCCGCAAGAAAGGTCGGGCAGTTACAAATGCGGATCTTCAGAGTCAGTCTCCATGGGCTCCACCTTCGAGGCAAGTCTCATGAAACGCTTTCCGCGTCGTTTTCTTCCGGTGGTCCTGAGCTTTTTACTCGCCTGCTCTGAGTCTGGGTCGGGCACTCTCGATCCTGGCATGTTGGCGGCGAACGCCGTTCTGGGCCGGGAATCATTCGTCGAATCCTGCGCCGGCTGCCACGCTTCGGGTGACGGTTACGACCTCAAGACGTTCGGTTTCAGCGATACGACGATCATGCGCCGGGCCGTGTTCCATGTCGACACTGCAAGCGCGCGAAATATCGTCGCCTACGTGCGCACTCTGTCCGCCCCGTCGATCGATGCGGGCGTGAGGCTGTTTCAGCCGAAGAGCGCCGCCCTGGCTGGCGACGTCGAGTTCGCAAACGCGCTCTTTGGTCGCGATGAATGGCCCGCTGGGATCACGACGGCTCAACTGCTCGCTATCGACCCGCGCAATGTCCAGATCGCTATCAAGCTTCCCGTCTGGGCCGACGAGAAGTCGAACATGGACTGGATGCCAGATTTCATTCTTCCAGCCGGTGTACTCGACTATGCGGGTGGTCTTGCCCGCGGGGCGATCGCCGGATACAAAGCCGCACCCACTTCAGAGAATCTGGTTCGCGCGGTTAACGCTCTTCGCACCGCTGACCGTTCCGTTGCCAACCCTGATGCTCCTTGCCTCCTCGAAGACACAGTGCGCGTCAGGTATCGTGAGTGCTTTGAGGTGAGGCGCTGGACATCTACCCTCGTCGCGGTCCACATGCTGCGCAACGGAACGAACGTACAGCTTGCCAGCCGTATGCAGGATGTCTGGTGGGACGCCGGGAATGCGGCGAGGAAGTCACGCGCTGACAAGTCGGTTCCGATCGCCAACGTCAGGGAAAACTGGGCAACCTGGATGTTTCTTGGTTGGGCCTTCGATCCATCGCTGCACTCGAGCTTCTACACAGGCGGCGGCTTTCGCGAGTTCGGTCTGGCGAGGCACGCCACATTCGTTGCGCTGCGTAGCCAGGTGGCTCGGCCCAAGAACAGCGTCAACGCGTACGAGGACCTGATGCATGCAGCGAAATTTGCGCCGACAGCGTGGACTATGTCGGTTACACGATTCGGGCTGCGTCATCTCGATGAACGGATCAAGTCAGGCGATCGCCCGATAGCACCTGACGTTGTCGCAGTCGCGATCGCAGCGGTCAACTCGGCCCTGATGGAGGCGAACAAGAAAGTCACCGTGGCCGAGCGGGCCCAGCTGGCGGCGCTTGCACAGCCTGTACTTACTGCACTTCAGTGACAGGACTTAAGAAATTGATTCGATCAGATTGATTCGATCAGATTGATCCGGCCAGTTCGCGAACGCCCTCAATCAGGCGCTGCACCTCGGCTTCCGTCGTGTAGATCCCGCATCCGGCGCGCACAAGACCCGGGTCAGCAAGCCCAAGTCGCTCGACCACGGTCATCGCGTAGAAATCGCCATTGGAAACAAAAATGCCGCGCTTGGCCAGATGCACAGCAACATCGCGCGATGTCATCCCTTTGACAGTGAATGCGACCGTGGGAGTTCGGGGCAGCGTTGGTTCCGGACCGTAGAGCCGTACCGACTCGATCGAAGCGAGTTCGTCCCACAGCGCCGTCACGAGAGCGCTTCCTCGTCTGTGTAGTTCATCGAATGACGCGGCCAGGCGTTCACGTCGCGTGCCGGCATTGCCGCTGAGCGATGCAAGGTAGTCGACGGCTGCTCCCGTCCCGACAATCCCTTCATGATTGAGCGTCCCGGTTTCGGCGCGCTCGGGCGCGGTGTGATCAGCGGGCAGCAGTCGCGGGAAGTCGAGCTCGCCAAGCAGGTTCTTCCTGGCGTAGAGTATCCCGACGTGCGGCCCATTGAACTTGTACGCCGAACATGCAAGAAAATCGCAGTCGATCGCTTTGACGTCGACGAGATTGTGTGGTGCGTAGTGAACCGCATCGACGAACACCAGAGCCCCCACATCATGGGCGATCTGCGTTGCCGCATGCACATCAGTAACTGTACCGAGTGCGTTGGACGCAGCGCCGATCGCCAGGAGTTTCGTCTTACCGCTGATTTGCCGGCGAAGATCGTCCCAGTCGAGCTGACCCGAGTCGGGGTCCATTGTCACGGTTCGCACGACGATGTTCCTGTCGCGTGCCATCTCGCGCCACGGATCGACGTTGGCGTGGTGATCGAGCTCGGTGACGACGATCTCGTCGCCCTCGTTCAGCCGGCGCCCGATCGCTCGTGACAGGTGAAGAGTGAGGGTCGTCATGTTTGCGCCGAAAGCCATCTCTTCGGGCGACGCATTTACGAAGTCCGCAACTGCCTCACGCGCGGCCGATAACGCAGCATCAGTCTCGGCGCTCGTCGGATAAGCCCAGTGCGTATTCGCGTTATGGTTGTACAGGTAGTCGAGCATTGCTTCACCCACCTGGCGCGGCACCTGAGTTCCGCCTGGACCGTCGAAGTACGCGACGGGATATCCATCGTGTACTCGCTCGAGCGCAGGGAAATCCGCCCTGATCTTCGCCGTGGAAGTAACAGTCACACTATCTCCAGTGAGTCGGGTTGGCCCGAAAGGGACGTCGCAGTTTGCATCGCGAGTTGAAGGAGTTCATACTGGCTTAATGAAGAGAGCCGTGACCCGACCCGCAAGCGAGACAAGCTTTCGTAAGCCTACCAAGGACGAGTTGAAAAATGCCTTCGGTACCAGCATCCCCGATCTCATCGCACCGAATCTCAGGATTCTCTTCTGCGGTATCAATCCCGGGCTCTATTCCGGAGCCACAGGTCTCCATTTCGCGCGGCCGGGCAACAAGTTCTGGCCAGCACTTTACGCGGCGGGATTCACCAGCCGTCTGTTGGCGCCGTGGGAAAACAGGGAGCTGCTCGCATCGGGCTATGGTGTGACGAATCTTGTGCAACGCACAACGGCCACCGCAGCGGAGCTGAGCGACGAAGAGTTTCGCGCCGGCAGACTGGCTCTTGCGCGGAAAGTAAAGAAGTATTCTCCAAAGTGGGTAGCAGTGCTTGGACTGGGGGCGTTTCGATCGGGCTTCGACAAACCACATGCGAAGATCGGACGGCAAGTCGAGCGTATCGGATCGGCCGGGTTATGGGTTCTCCCGAGCCCAAGCGGACTCAACGCGAATCACCAGCTCGCTGACTTGAAAGAGATGTTCATCGAGCTCCGCAGCACGTCAGAGGCAGAATGACGGAGAGCAGCCAGGCTGACACTGTGCCGACGGACCCGAGCACCCGGCCCGAGGACATTCCGCTCCACGACGACGTACGGAGGCTTGCCGCTGCGCTTGGCCGCGTAATCCAGAGACTGGAGGGTGAGGAAGCATATCAAACCGTTGAGAATCTTCGTCTGGCTTGTCGTGCGCGGCGGCGCGACGATCCCGACGCCAGGGAGCTGTCAGCGCTGCTCGCGGACGTGTCGGCGCTTCCGACAGAGCTTGGAGCTTTGACCGCCCGTGCTTTCACGCTGTTCTTTCTCCTGATCAATACAGCCGAACAGGTGCATCGTGTTCGCCGCCGGAGCGCGTACGAGAGGAGTGAGAATACGCCCGCTCAGGTTGCCTCAGCCCGATGGGCGATGAGCGAGCTCAAGTCGCGGGGCAACTCGGCGGATGATGTTGCTGCAGCTATTGCGCGGCTCGATGTACAACCGGTCCTCACTGCTCACCCGACCGAGTCATCCCGCCGCACGCTGCTCGCGCTCCAGTCCCGGGTTGCAGAGTTGCTGCTGAGGCGGGACACCATCGCAGCCGCCGAGCGCGACGCGCTCGAGGACGCGCTCGATGCCGAGGTCGAGCTGCTGTGGCTGACATCGGAGGTTCGCCAGGACCGTCCGACAGTCATGGATGAGGTCAGCAATGTTCTGTGGTATCTCGAAACGCGACTGCTAGATGCGGTAGAAGGCGCGCGCGGCGCGCTCGTTCGCGCCTTCGAGGATGAATTCGTGGAGTCCGTCGTTGTGAGGGACGCAAATCCACTTCGAATCGGCAACTGGGTCGGCGGGGATCGCGATGGAAATCCGTTCGTGACACCTGATGTGACGATCGCAGCGCTGCGCCGTGCCAGTCACGTCATGCTGGGGCGTTATCGCAATGCTCTCGACGATCTTGCGGAAAGGCTGTCCGTTTCGTCGCGATTCGCAGACATTCCCGAGGTTCTGCGGAAATCCCTCGAGGCCGACAGTGTTGCGCTGCCGGCAGTATGGGAGGCGAACGCAAGACGCAACGAAGACGAGCCGCTTCGGCTCAAGGTGACATTCATGGCCGCGCGCATCAGTGCAACCCGCGACGTTGTTGCTTCGCGCGACGCAGGAGCGCCGGTGAGTCTTCCTCACGCGTACACGAGCCCAGCGGAGTTCGAGCGGGATCTCCTGCTGGTGAGCGAATCGCTCCTCGCCGCGGGCGCACTGCAGACTCATCGCACGCTCATCGAGCCGCTGACCGCGAGCGTTCGAGCGCACGGATTTCACGGATTCGTGACCGACGTTCGCGACCATGCTTCGGCACACGCAGCCGCGCTCGACGACATTGCCGCAAAGCTGGGCATCGAGCCACTTGCTGGTGACTCACTGAGGGCAGAGGTGATCGGCAAACGAGCGCTTGTTGGCGCGAATTTGAATGTCAGCGAAGAGACGATACGTGTTCTCGACACGTTTCAGGCAATCAGGACAATGCAGGGCGAGATCGGCGAATCAGCCGTATCGACTTACATCGTTTCGATGACCACCTCGGCGGACGATCTCCTGCGCGTATTACTGCTTGCCCGTGACTCCGGCCTGGTCGACCTGGCGGCTGATCCGCCAGTATCGAGTATCGATGTCGTTCCGCTGTTCGAAACCCTCGCGGATCTTGAAGGCGCGCCCGAAATCATGGACTCTTTATTCCTTGACGACATTTACCGCCGTCAGCTGAGCGCGCGCGGTGACCGGCAGGAAGTGATGATCGGGTATTCTGATTCAGGCAAGGATGCCGGCATAATCGCATCGTCCTGGGCGTTGTACGTGGCACAGGAAAAACTCGCACATGTATGCAGAAGGCATTCTATCGACCTGCGATTGTTCCACGGTCGCGGCGGCAGTGTTGGACGCGGCGGTGGCTCGCCTGTCTATCGCGCTCTCGCAGCCCTTCCACCGGACACCGTCGGCGGTCGCATCAAGATCACCGAGCAGGGCGAAATCATCTCGCAGCAGTTCGGCCTCCTCCCGATCGCCGAGCGTACGCTCGAGGTGACTCTAGCGGGGGCGCTGATGCAGAGTTTCGCCGACTGGCGCGATGACCTGACGCAGAAGGAGATCGAGCGGGCAACCGCAACGATGGTCCGGATAGCCGCTCGATCGCTCGACGTATACCGTGAGCTCGCTCACGAGGATGATGCGCTCTTTGACTTCTTCAAGAAGGTGACACCGGCCGACGAGCTGGCTCACGCGCGTTTTGGCTCCCGGCCGGCTTATCGTCCTGGCGCGCCGAAGGGAATCGACGGAATCCGCGCGATACCGTGGGGATTCGGGTGGACGCAGACGCGGATCATGCTTCCGGGATGGCTGGGCGTGGGGACGGCACTTTCCGAAATCGCATCAGAGCCCGACGGTCTCGAGCTTCTTGCGCACATGACGAGGGAATGGCCGTTCTTCGACGATCTTCTTTCGAAGATCGAGATGGTGTGCGCGAAAGCCGACCTGGAAATTGCCCGGGCCTACGTCGCGGAGCTGGGTGGGAACGCGGAGATGGAGTTGTTCGAGCGCTTGCAGGGTGAGTTCAATCTCACTGTTGCGACGCTGATGAAAATTCGCGGTGCCGATCACCTGCTCGATGACAATACTGTCTTGCAGGCCGCAATTGCGCTGCGGAATCCATACGTCGACGCTTTGTCCCTGCTTCAAATCTCCTTCATGAAGCAGAAGCGCGAATCAGGCGATCGAACTTCTAGCGATGAGAACACGTCACCGGTTCAGGACGCATTGGTCACGACACTCAGCGGTGTCGCGCAGGGACTTCGCAACACCGGCTGACGCCCAGCTATTTGACCCCTGCTATCGGCGGCAACACCACGAATGCGCGCTTCAAGGCAAGGATCTTGATTTAGAGTCTCCGGTGAACGTTTCAAATCCGGGAGAGAGATGGAAATAGGAATTACCTCCGCAAGAATCAATGGCGGCAGCTGGCTCGTGCGGCTCGGTCGCCTTGGATACGCGGTAAAAGGGGTCGTCTATATGGTCGTCGGGTTTCTTGCGACAAAAGCGGCCATGGGCTTGGGAGGCCAGACTACCGATTCGCGCGGCGCGCTTCAGAAAATCGGGTCCGAGCCGTTCGGACAGGTTCTCCTCGCCATAGTCGCGGTCGGTTTGCTCGGCTATACAGCCTGGCGTCTCATCAGCGCAATCACGGATGCCGAGCGACGCGGTGACGAACCGACCAGTATTGCACTGAGAGTGGGCGAAGCATTTCGCGGACTGATCTACGGGTCACTCGGCGTATGGACGCTGCGATATCTCCTGACAGACCGGGCCACTGAGGGGGAGCAGACGTCGAGCCTTATCGCGACCGCATTTCGGTTTCCAATGGGACGATGGATCGTAGTCGGCGCAGGACTCGGCATTATCGGCTACGCGATCTATCAGGTTTATCGGGGCGTCAGTGGAAAATTCATGAAACGGCTCGATTTTTCCACCGCCAGCTCCTCGACGCGCCTCTGGACCGAACGACTTGGTCGTTTCGGGATCATCGCCCGCGCGATAGTGTTCGGGGTGATCGGCTTGCTCGTCACGCGTGCTGGCTGGAATTACAGTCCGACTCAGGCCGGCGGCGTCGAGCAATCGCTCGATTTCATTGCAAGGGAGCAGAGTGGCTACCTTTTCATCGCGGTCGCCGTTGGTCTCGTCGCGTATGGCCTGTTCGAGATTGCAACAGCTCGTTTCAGAGCGATGAGAGCCGCTTGACGGCTGCGATACTTGACGACCCCAGGGGCTCATTCTAACGTTGCCGCTCCCCTCTTCGAACGAAACATGCATCGTCGTAATACTCGCCGCACTCTGGCTGCGGTTGCTCTCCTGGCACTAGCTGCTTGCTCCTCGGACAGCCTCACCGGCCCCGACCTGCAAACTGCCCGTGTGACACAACCGCAGCCCAGAAACCCCATTCTGTTCGTCCACGGCTGGAACTCGAGCGGCGCCATCTGGTTTGCGATGATGGATCGGTTTATCGCGGATGGGTATGCGACGACCGAGCTCTACAACTGGAGCTACTACAGCGGACAATCAAACGTGGTAACAGCGCAGGAGCTCAGCGCGAAAGTGAATGAGATTCTCGCGGCGACCGGCGCATCCAAGGTGGACATCGTAACCCACTCGATGGGAGCGCTGTCAGCCCGCTACTACATCAAGAACCTTGGCGGCGGCTCCAGGGTTGATGAATTCGTATCACTCGCCGGCCCGAATCACGGAACGAACACGGCATGGTTATGTGGACAGACGCCATGCCTCGAGATGCGTCCGAATTCGTCGTTTCTCAATGCGCTCAACCAGAAAGACGAAACGCCCGGCAAGGTGATCCGTTACGGAACGTGGTGGTCAGCTTGTGACGAAGTGATCAATCCGCAGCGAAGCACAATCCTCAACGGCGCCACCAATACGCAGACTGCGTGTTTGAATCACTCACAGTTGTATCAGGACGCCGCGGTCTACTCAATGGTGAAGGCCTGGGTTCAGTAGCCGCGGCATCCCGACTCAATCGTGTTGGTGCTTTAACTGCTGTACTTGATAACGTAGAAGGTGACACCCTGGGGCGAGGCGATGCCTGCCATTCTGCCGACAGTTTCTATGTCCATTGCGGGCATGAACACTTGCGCTCCGAGCCCCGCCGCCTTCTCAACTGATTCGTCGACGTCGTTCACGGTGACATAAGTCGACCAGCCCGTCGGCATGTCACCCATCTCGGGGGAGAGCTGCATCATGCCGCCGGCGTAGGCGTCGCCGAGCTTGAAGGTGGTGTACTTCATGTGCCCCATGTCTGCTTCGCTGGCAGACCATCCGAACAAGCTCTTGTAGAACTCGGCAGCGCGCGCAGTATCGGTCGTAAGCAACTCTGACCAACTAGGTACCCCGTGCTGAAAGGTGTCGGCGGTGGAGCCGGGCTGATCGATAGCCTGCCAGAGATCGAAACTCGCTCCCGATGGGTCCGTGCACGCTACCATGCGACCGTTCGTCATGACGTCCATCGGTGGTTGCGCGTTGCCGCCAAGCGACCGGACTTTCTCAGCGGCATCGTCCGCGTCGTCGACCTTGACCATCACGCCGATTGCGGGCGGAGTACCCGGAGGAACGTTGGGTCCGTCGAGATCCCACAGTCCGCCGACCTCGTGACCGCCGGCGTTGATGAGGCCGCCACCCATTTCAGGTAGATCCCTGTACGTCCAGCCAAAGAGCTCGCTGAAGAACTCCCGAGCCTCCGTCGGCTTCGCGGTCAGCATGTTGATCCAGCAGAACTCGCCGCTCTTACGTGGTCCGGTTGGCATTCCAGTCTCCATTTGAAATTAAGGTTTGAAAACGTAGCGGTTCGGTGTTTCTTCGGCAAGACTGCCCGCTTAAGTTTCCTGACCGACCTTCGAGCTCACCAGAATGTGCGGAATCTGTGGCGTAGCGTATTCGGACAGTGAACGCCCGGTCGAGCAGGAGATGCTTGCCCGGATGACGGCGAGCCTCCATCACCGCGGCCCCGACGGTCGCGGTTTTCACGTCGCCGCCGGAATCGGCCTCGGCATGACCCGCCTCAGCATTGTCGACCTGGAGACAGGCGACCAGCCCATCTCCAGCGAAGACGGGTCAATTACCGTTGTTTGCAACGGGGAGATCTACAACCACGAAGCATTGCGCACGAAGCTCATTGCAGCCGGCCATCACCTTCGAACGCATTCCGACGTCGAGGTGATAGTTCATCTTTACGAAGATCACGGCGTCGACTGCGTCCAGTATCTCCGCGGCATGTTTGCTTTTGCACTCTGGGACGCTCGCAAGCGCCGCCTTATGCTTGCGCGCGACCGACTGGGCATCAAGCCGCTGCACTATTCACTCAGCAGCGACGGCTGCTACTTCGGCTCGGAGCAGAAGGCGATCCTCGCCACCGAGCGCATCGAACGGAAGCTCGATGTAGCCGCGCTCGCCGACCTTATGGCACTCGGCCTGGCACGCACTCCGAAAACATTCTTCACAGATATCCGCCGCATTCCGCCCGGCCATTTTCTTCTCTATGAGGATGGTCAGGCAAAGATTCAGCAGTACTGGGACGTAGATTTTTCGGCGCAAGGCCACCCGCGGCTGAGCTCCATCGAATGGGCAGAGGCACTCGAGGAAAAGCTCACTGAGACTGTGCGGATTCACCTCATGAGCGATGTTCCTGTTGGCGCCTGGCTGAGCGCCGGACTCGACTCGAGCGCTGTCGTCGCGCTGATGAGCAGACTCGGCCAACAGAAGATCCCGACGTTCACTCTCGCATTCGAGCATGCGGACTTCGATGAGATCCGCTCGCAGAAACTTCTCTATGATTTTCCCGGTTACGACCTCGAGGCGCATGAGGTGACATGTACAGCAGACCACATAGCGCTGCTTCCACAGGCGCTCTGGCACGCTGAAGATCCGTTGCCGACCGGGATAGATATTGCGCGGATGCTCCTGGCCGGTGCGTCGGCAGAGCGGGTCAAAGTGGTGCTGACCGGCGAGGGGTCAGATGAGCTGTTCGGCGGCTACGACTACTTCCAGGTCGACAGGGCGCTGCGTCCATTTTCGCGGCTGCCCCAATGGTTTCGCCGTATCGCCAGTGCCGCAGCGGCGAAGCGGCACCCTCGTGCAAGCCGGGTGCATGCAGGTCCCGGAGAGATGAGGATTGATCGCTACACGCGTCTCACCTCGCCGCTGAATACAGAGTCAGGGATGAACGTTATCGCTGGCGGAGTGCGTCAGTTGCTCGCTGCAAACCAGTCGACGCCGGGTGACGACCTTCGGCTGCCGGAGGCGTTCTCGAGTTGGGATCCGCTCTCCCAATTCCAGTATTACGAGATGAAGATCCGGCTTCCGGACCGTATCGAGCTCAGCCTCGACCGTGCATCGATGGCACATTCGGTGGAGGCACGGGTTCCGTTTCTCGACCACGAGCTGGTGGAGTTCTGTGCGCGAATTCCCCCCTCATTGAGAATGCGCGGCCTGCGCGAAAAGCACATTCTGCGCGAGGCGATGCGCCGGGCGCTGCCGCGGGAGCTTGTTGAGCGCAGAAAGCGCGGCCTGCTGGCTCCAGTGAGGCACTGGCTGCGTGCGCCACTGCCGGATTTCGCCGCCGATCTTCTTTCAGATGTCGAGGTGCGGCGCACGGGATACTTCGAGCCTTCTGCCGTTGCAAGTCTCCGGGCGCGATTCGATCGCGGCGAGCCGAATCTTGATCGGGCGCTGATGTCCGTCCTGATGGTTCAGGTGTGGGACGACTTGTTCATTCAGCGAACGCAATACGCGAGATGACCTCCTTCACTTTTCCATTGCCTTCCGGCGCGATCGTATCTACGAACTCGATGTCCGCATGAATCGTATCGCCAAGGAGTGATCTCAGCACCGAGTCAAGATCCTGGCGGATACGATCCGCTTGACCCGCCTCTGCGCACACCACACGAAGCGTGAAGCGCAGAACCTCCTCCTGGGTCAGCTGAAGTTGAACTGCTCCCGTCACCCGCATCAACGGTGTAATGACTACGAGCCCGTGGATCTTGCGTCCGTCCTCGAGCACGAGAAAATCAATGCTGCGCCCGTCGATCGAGTCGATGGAAGGGAGGGTTCGGCCGCAGGAGCATGCTGTGGAACTCGCCGTTACGATGTCGCCGAGCCGGTAGTTCAGGAGCACCGTGGCCCGATTGACGAGATTCGAGATGACGACTTCCCCCCGTTCACCTGGCGCGACTGTTTTTCCGCTTTCGTTTACGACTCGTGTCGCGGTGTGATCGATGCTGAGGTGGAACACCTTGCGCTGCTCGCACTGGAAGCCGATGCGCAACGCCTCCGCGGCCTGGTATGTCGAGACGATTGGCACCGCGAAGTCCTGCTCGATGAGAGCGCGATCCGCGTCCGGCATCCGCTCCGCCCCGTAGGTGATGCAGCGTGGTCGATGCACCTTCAGTCCGTGGCGGGCAGCGTGCCGGAAGACTGCGCCGATGTGGGCTCCCCAACCGTGCACGACATCGGGTTTCGCCTCGTTCAGCCGGGCTATCGTTGATTCGAAGCCTTCTGCCGTTGACGCGCGAGTTCGCTCGAGGTCAACGCGTCGGGGGATCCACGAATTTGCCTCGTAGAAGCGCCGAATCTGAAAGGCGACACTGTTATCCCGCGCGACCCGCATTTCGCGGTAGCCCAGAGTCCTTCCGACAAAATGAGAAATCACGCGGCGCTGGCGATGACCGTGCGCGAGCGTCATAAAGAGGGCAGCAGGGTCGTGGGAGATCGATTTCGCGTATCCTGAGGTCCCGCTCGAGGCAATATCAAGAGCGCGGCCGTCGGTGAAGTTGCGTGATGCGAACCGGGTACGGTTGTGGGCAAGGTCGCTCGGCGTAATGAGCGGTAGCAGCGCGAGGTCGTCTGCAGTTCGGAAGTCACGCGGGTCGAGGCGACTGGCGTCCATCGTTTCGCGGTACCATGGAACTGTGTCATATGCGTGAGCGACAATTGAGCGGACACGAGCATTCTGGATTGCCGTGATCTCGTCAAGCGACCGGAACGGCAGGCTCGACTCGTCGCGCACGTGCCATGCGGTGAATGCGTTCCAGTAAAGGCGACGGAAGAGCGAAGCTTTGCCGCTCATGATCTGTGACTGTGGATTCGTGTTCTCCGCAAGTGTAACGTTCTTACCTGAATCTCCTGCATTACGCCCATGTCCGAAAGGAAGCTGATGCCTCGCACGCCAGCGGAAGAAATAACCGGTTCCGCTCGCTGGAGCAGAGTGCAGCGGGTGGCTGGCGCGCCTCACTATCTCGACGACTTTCTCGGCGAGCTGAAGCGGCGGGTGCATCTCGACCTCATCGAGCGATGGGGCGGCATCCCCGCGGTGGGGCGCGTACTCAAGACCGATCTGTTCGAAGAGTCGATTGGTCCCGATGCTTATCTGACCGCACTTGCTTCGATGGGCGCGATGGCAGTGGGCATGGACATTTCACCATCGGTGACGCGGCGCGCGCTTGCCAGGGATACTGCGATCGTCGCGCATTATCTCAGCTCCGATTCGCGCGCCCTGCCCTTCGCAGACGATTCGTTCACGCTGATCATCTGCCCGTCGACACTCGACCATTTCGCTGATCCTCACGACCTCGGCCGCAGCCTTCGCGAGCTGGGGCGGGTGCTGGCTCCTGAGGGGAGGATCATCGTCACGCTCGATAACCGGCAGAATATTTTCGACCCTCTGCTTCGTCTGGTGAACCGGATGGGATGGACACCCTACTATCTCGGGCGCTCTTACACGGTGCGGGAGCTGCGAAATGAGCTCGAGCTGGCTGGGTTCACAGTAGAGGATACGACCGCAATTCTTCAGAATCCGCGGCTTGTGGCAGTGGCGGCGGTTACGGTTGCGAGGAAGCTGCGCTGGCGTCCCTTGATGACGTTAGTCCGGCGTGCCCTGATAGCAGCGCAGCGACTCGAGCACACACGGTTTCGCTACTATTTCGGAAGTTTTGTCGCTGCAAAGGCCACATTTCGGTCATGACTATTAATGGCTGATTCGCTCCTCCAACGAAGCCTGACGAAGATCCGGTACTACAAGCGCGGCGTGCCGTGGTACGGAATGGTTCTGCGTGTTTCGATCGACGCTGTGTCGAAGCTTGGACTCCGAATCGAGCCATTTCACCTCTATATGGAAGGACTCGACCGCGCTGAGCCGCCGGATTTTCCGGCAGGGCTTGGTGATCTCGATGTTTCATTCCTCCGAAGCAGCGACATGGCTGAGCTGGCGCTGATGCCTGGCCGGGACTCGACCGAAGCAGATCTCGACGCTCGCCTCACTTCCGGGCAAATGTGCCTGGGTGTGAGACAAGGTGGGAGCGTCATTGCATTCACATGGTGCAACCTCCGGCATTGTATGATCGAGGGTCACGTGTTGTTCGATCTGCGCGAAGACGAGGCGTCGCTCTTCGATGCATACACCCTCGAGTCGCTGAGGGGACGTGACCTCGCGCGGTGGATGCGTTACCGGTGTTACGAGGAGCTCGCGGCGATGGGACGCCAGCGATGCTACAGCGTGACGATCATCTTCAACACGCCTGCAGCACGCTTTAAGGAAAAGCTGGGTGCGAGCGTTATCGGGAATGGTGTCTACGTGGACCTGCTTGCGCGCTCACAGTTTCATTTCGGGATCGGCAGGCCGCGATGACAAGCCGGCCCAGTCATCCAGATTCAACGCCGCGATGGCCGCGTCGAATAATTCTGTCGGAGTGTTCATGTTGTGTGGTCATCGGCGCGAAGCTCGGTCACCTGGAGTGCCCCGAACAGCATGAAGTGCCGCTTAGCGACGAGCCGCCAGGTTCCGTCACTCTGTCGTCTACAAGTGATGAGGCTTGGGTCTCCATGATGATACATCGCCGCCATGAACTCCTGGTGCTCAGCTCGCGCTTTTGACAACCAGCTCCGATAGCCATCGTGCGCCGTCGCGGGTAGCTTGCGCCGGTACAACACGTGGGCAATGTCCGGCGACGCGAACACACAACCGATTACTTCATTCTCCGGCAGAGCACGCACCTCTTTGTTGGGTATCCACGCTTCCGTGTCCGCGTCGTCTTCACTCCTCCCGCCCGAGGCTTTTCCCTCAAGCCACAGGGCGAAGGTTTCGAAGGAATCAAGCGCGCGCAATTCGGCAACACTCGAAAGCATGGGGAATTCCACACGCAACATGCTGACCGGAGAGAGGTACTTGCAGTAGTCAGCATATTGGTCATCGTCCAGCTCAACGGCGAGACCGGAGTCGACCTTGTCAGTGAGGAAGTCTTCGTCGTCGAACTCCTCGAGCATTTCTGCTTTGAACGACCGAAGGCTCAGCGGGTCGCAAACTGCGGCCAGGCCCTTCCAGTCATTCGCTTGCAGTAGCTCGAACGCGGCAGCGACAAGTTTGCGGGGCGTATCCATCGTATCCTCGAGTAGGCAGACTCCCCGAAGATGTCAGTAGCGCCAGAACAGGCGACATCGTTTCTCCCGTTCACGAATCGTTTTATTGCACGCGGATCGATGCCAGTCTGAGCCATGTGCGTGAACGCGCGCGTAGCCGGCATCAGAACGCGCCGCGCTTTTTCGCCGCGCGAGAGAACTCACTATCGACGGTCCACCTGAACGGGGCTCGCATTTCCGCGGCGATCAAGCCCAGCTCGAGGAGAAAGCGCCCATCCTCCACAGCCCCCTCCATGTCCCAGGTGTCGAGGATCTCGTCGTCAGGCACGTGAGTGGCCGTCGACATGAGCTGTTGCATCGCCCACCCTTTCGGCTTTCCAACGACCTCCCCATCGGTCCCGCCGAACCACGACGGCACACCGCGAACGAGAAAGGCCGACTGATCGGATGCCATCCAGTAGTCAGACCACCCAGGCCCGAATGTCTTACCCATGCGCCGTGCGATTGCCCCGGCCACCGAATCAACCGTCGAGTAACCGTACCCGTTTGACGTAATCGAGCTCGTGCGTCCCCAGGTCCACGTCCAGTCGGCACCGACGACGAGTTGCGTCTTCCCCATCGGGCAGACTGGATTTGCGACGTACGCGTCGGCGCCGAGCGTGCCGGTTTCCTCAGCCGTCGACGCAATGAATACGACTGTCCGCGCAGGCGCGCGCGGAAGTGAGCCCATCGCCTCAGCTATTGCGAGCATGGTGCTTACGCCGCCTGCGTTGTCCAATGCTCCGTTGTAGATCGAGTCGCCACGCACGGCCGGTCCGATGCCGAACGCGTCCCAGTGCGCGATGTAAACGACGCACTCGTTGCGCAGCATGGGATCAGATCCGCGAATGGTCCCGATGATGTTGCTGCTCGTGAAGGAGTCAGCTGACACGCCCTGCTCAACGTCCACCGAGATCGGCAGGTCGACGGGAAGGAAGGTCGAATCTGCTGCCTTCAGTTTCCAGCCTGCTAGCGAGTCACTCACGCTCCGAGCGAGTGCATCCGCTGCAGATGCCGACAACTGGATCGTGACTGGAGCGAACGGAACCGTGGCCGGCAGCGTGCCGATTGTCGCCGCGTGCTGGGCGCGTCGGGCCCTGTTGCCGTGAGTCGAGTCGGTGCCGCTTCGCACAATGACGACTCCGGCTGCTCCGCGCTCGATTGCGTGCCGCGCACGCAGAAACCACATCGCATGATAAGTCGACCCCGACACAGCAGAGAAGCTCCGGCTCGCAAGCTGGCTCGGCTCCTGATCGAGAATCACCGCGACTTTGCCGCGCAGCGAAGTTTCCTTGTAGTCGTTCCATCGAAATTCTGGCGCCTCGATTCCGTGGCCGACGAAGACGAGCGGAGCTGACGTGAGGCTTCTCGAGCCTTCCTGCAC
>JBBREF010000052.1:0-21578 GCA_038203205.1 Gemmatimonadales bacterium
GACTCGATCTGCTGCAGAATGAGCAGCGGGAGCTCGCCAAGTTTCTCTCTCCGGTGCAGCGAGCAAAACTGCTCGGCATTCAAACAGAGCTTCGCAGGCGAACGCAGGATATGCGCGGCCCTCCGCAGCGACCCTGACAAAAAGCCCGACGCTGAATCGCGTCGGGCTTCGTGTTACGTCAGAGACAGGTAGAGAGCGACGCCGGCGGGTCAGCCGGGTTCGCTGGAACGGCGGTATTTGTATTCCGCTCGGAATTCGGGTAAAGAAGCCAGCACCTCTTCGCGAATGGCGAGGTCGCTGACACCAGCCCCTGGCGCCTCACGTCCTCCCAGCGCAGTCCCAACCCGAACAACTCGTACTTCCGCTGCTTATAGATCTCAGCGAGGATCTGCTCGCGAGTGGTGAGGGCGGAAGCAGGCAGCGCGGTGAGACACGCTTTTGGCTGGTTGGCAGCCCCTCCGCAACGGGTGCGCACATAGTTCACCATCTGCGCAGCGAGCGGCAGCTGATTCGTGTTCGCGTAAGCCTCGGCCTTGATCAGCATTACTTCACCCGGGTAGTAGAACGGAATCGGTGAAGTCGTAGCTGAGTACTGGGTGAAGCTGCGAATCGGGCGCACCGTCCCGGCTACGGTCGGGCCACCGAGTATGAATGCAACTCGCGCATCTCCGACTTCGGCGGCCACCCTGATGGTGTCACGCGGCCGGATGTAACTCGAGCGCGAGCTGAGATCGAACACTGGATTGATTGCCTGATCGCTGAAGTTCATGAACGAGACGACGGCGGTGTCGACCTGGTTCGCCGCGGCAAGTGCAGCAGCCCAGTTGTTTCCGATTCGATGATATCGCGCCTGCATTGTGAAGATCGTGTTCTTCAGGCTGAGTCCGGCAGTCTTGATGGTGCCGTTGAATTCCGCGCGGGTTGTGACGCGGCTCTCCTGTGCTGCGGCAGAGTCGAGCAGCGCAAGAACGGCCGCAAGGGCCACTGAACGGTCGACAAATGCAGGAGCGGCTTCGCGCGGATTCACGATGATCTGCTGATACTGCTGAAGCAGGTCACCCAGCGACATGCCTTTCATCATGTACGAGAGCGCGAGGATGCCCGAGAGCGTTTCATCACCAAGCGCCACATTGGGAGCGTTTGCAATCAGATCATCTGCTGTCTTGATCGTCTGGTAGTGGGTGTTCCACGGATCTTCGACCGCGCCATAAGTGTCGGCGAGGGCGCCGACTTCTGCGTCCTTGTACGACTGCAGCGCAGCGATTGGCGTTCCGAATTCGTCGGAGATCAGACCGCCGGGATAAATGAACGCGCTCATTCCGGAGCCGAACCTTGCCTGGAGTCCCACTGCAAGTGCGACGATGCCCTGTCGACTCGTGAGAATCGCATCCTGGCTCGGGGCGTTAGGATTTGTCTTGTCGAGATCGCAGCCACTCAGCGCAAGCAGCGGCGCGAAGGCAAATGTCAGAAGCGTCTTGTTTGTCATTTGATAATCTCTAGTAGGTCGCGCGGAGGCCGAGTGACCACATTCTCGGGATCGGATATGTGCCGAAGTCGTTGCCACGCTCGACAGTGAGCGTGCCGAAGAGATTCATCTCAGGGTCGAAGCCCGTGTAGCTTGTCCACGTGTGCAGGTTGCGACCCGACAGCGTGAGAGCAAGTCCCGCTGCCCTGACCGATCGCGCAAGACTGGGTGCGAGGTCGAACGATGCGGATATCTCGCGAAGCTTCACGTACGTCCCGTCTTCAGTGTACTCGCCGAAGAAGAACCGTCTCGAACGCGCATATCCTGGCGCCACGCGGTTTGGATCACTGGCGGGGAGTAACTCGAGTGCTGCGTCCGCGCTTGTACCAAACGTATCAAGTGTACGCTTCGTGAAATTGAGAACATCTCCTCCGAAGCTTCCGTCGAGGAGAAATCGGAACTGGAAACGCTTTCCGATGGAGACTTCATTGAGAAGAGAACCGAGCCAGTCCGGGTTCGGGTCACCGACATTGCCGGAAACGCGCGTGGCAACCGGGCTCCTGATAATCAAGCCGGCCGCATCGAGTGCCGGGTTTCCACTCGCATCTAGCTGCGGCAACTCGGCATAAAAGTATCCGATCGGCTGCCCCTGTTCGACGCGATTCGCGTAACCCAGCGTGAACGGCGCTCCAAGAAGCTTGTCGAGCCGGTTGCGATTCCGGCTGTAGGTGACAGTGCTGCTCCAACGGACCGTCGGGCTTTCGAAGTTGCGTGTACGCGCGAGAATCTCGAACCCCTTGTTGGAGATCTCGCCGATGTTGTCGAGCTTCGTCGTGTAACCGCTGCTGCCCGGCTGTGGCCGGACGAGGAGTGCATCGGTCACTTTCTTGGAATAGACAGTGGCCTCGAGGTAGAGCCGATCCGCGAAGAAGCCCATGTCCGCTCCAAACTCAACTTCGCGCTGACGCTCCGGCCGAAGCTCGGAGTTACCAAGCGCCAGGCTGTTAACGACCCCGACGTGATCGTTGTTCACCCGCTTGACGTACGAGTCGAGGCTCGCGTATGCGTTAGCCAGCGATGGCTGATTGCCCGCAAAGCCGAGTGCACTGCGAAGACGCAGGGATCCGAAGACGTTACCGAGGAACGAATCTCTGAACCAGCTCTCCTCGCCGATTACGTATGAGGCTGAAAGTTTCGGGTACCACTGCCACCGGTCATTCGCACCGAACGTCGAAGAAGCATCGCGGCGGAGCGCTCCAGTCAGGTAAAGCCGGTCGCGCCAGGCTGCAGTTTGCTGGCCGTAGAACCCAAGCGTCGCCAGCTCGAAGCGACTCTGGCTGGCCGACGGAATAGCGCCGGCGCCCACTAGCTCACCTGTCGGCAGAAGGTCACGCGCGCTCGTGCTGGTGGTGCTGATGAACTGCGTCGTGTAGTTGAAGCCCAGCGATGACCCGAGCTCGATGTCGCTGCCCGGTTTCGTTGTAAGGGTCGCGACGCCATCGTTGTTGACGATTCTCGAGTCGCGCAGAATCGCGATCGAGAGACCTGTTGGTTCCGATGCGATCGTTCCCCGTGGAATCAGCTGATCGGCTTCCAGTTGATACCCGTCGTAACCAAGCGTGTACTGCATGATGAGATTCGTCCGCGGAGTATAAACGGCGCTGGCGCTCCCAATGAAACGATTTGTCGTCTGCGGGGCCTTCCACGTGTCGATCACGGCAAGCGGATTCGCGAAGCCTGCGCCCGTTGGCGCCTGCGGGTAGATGCCGTTCACCGGGAAGAAACTGAACGTCGTCGGCGTGAAGAGGAGCGCAGTTATCACTCCCGTTCCCGATTCACCATTCGGTTGAAAGTTCGAAACGGAGTTCACGAAGTTCGCGCCAAAGTTCACGCGCAGCGGCGTGAACAGCTGCTGCGAAAGATTCAACCTTGCGCTTTTTCGCGTCGACGAGCTCGCCTTGATTATCCCTTCTTCGTCGGAGTAGCTCGCACCCGCGTAGTACGTGCTGCGATCCGTGCCGCCTTCAGCCGAGAGATTCATCTCTTTCATGTTACCGGTCTGGAAGATTTCATCCTGGTAGTCGTATCGCGTTACAGGATTTCCAGCAGCATCGAGCGGAGCCAGGTTGAGGTCCAGGCGCTTTGCCACTCGCGAAGTTGTGTATCGGCTTCCGAAGGTGATTCGCGGCGCGCCAGCGACACCCCGCTTCGTGAAGATTTGAACGACACCGTTGTTGGCGCGCGATCCATAAAGCGCTGCTGCCGCGGCACCGCGCACGATCTCGATCCTGTCGATGTCGTTCGGGTCGAGATCGGCAAGCCGATTCTGCGGATTGCTCCGAGCACCAAAGTTGATGAGTTGATCGGAGCTGTTGTCGACGATCACGCCGTCAACGATATAGAGCGGCTCGGAGCCGGAAATGATCGATCCGGTCCCGCGCAGGCGCACCGAAAGTCCACCGCCACCGGGTGTCCCGGAATTCTGGGTTATCTGCGCACCGGCAATCTTACCCTGCAAGGCCTGGTCGACCGTCGTGGATCGCGCCTCGGCGATCTGCGAGTTGTCGACGCTGGCGACGCTTGTACCGAGTGCTCGAGCGGTGGTCGGAGTTGCCGTGCCGGTGACGATCACCCGATCGAGTGAGCTCGCTGCCGCCTGAAGCGAGAAGTCGAAGCTGTTGATGGCTGTACCAACGGTCACTGAGCGCGTCTGCGGCGTGTAGCCAATGCGGCGTACAGTGATCGTACGGGCTCCGACTGGAACTCCGGCAATCCGGTATTCGCCGTTCGCATCGGTCGACGTTCCAAGTTGGGTTCCCCCGATCAGCACTTGCGCTGCTGCTACCGCCGTCCCCCCAGCCGCATCGACTACGCGACCGGAAACTGTAGCTGTGCCCTGTGCTAATCCTGGCGAAGCGCTAAGGAGGGAGAACACCACTGCAAGCGCTGACAGCTTGCCCTGTCGGGAGAGAATAGACATGTATTAGCTCGTGTTGTAGGCCGCCAAACGTGAGTTCGGCATCTTACGTTGGGTCACGAGCAGTGTCAAACGGCTCGAACGTAGCCGCCAGAAATTGCTCCGGTGACGCCGCACCTCGAAAGCGAAGAAAACTTGTCCGGAAGTCGCTGCTCGTTTAGATACTCTGTACCACGCCCGGGTGGCGGAATCGGTAGACGCAGGGGACTCAAAATCCCCCGACCTTAGGGTCTTACGAGTTCGAGTCTCGTCCCGGGTATTTCGTTCATAAATGTTTGTAGCGACCTGCCCGAGTCGTTTTGGCCAAGCTCCTTTACCTCGGAAAGTATGCGCGCCATCGTAATAACATCCCCCGGTGGCCCGGAGACTCTCGAGATCCAGGACAGGCCGGATCCGCTTCCCGCCCGCAACGAGATCCGCGTAAGAGTGCTCGCCTCTTCGCTGAACCGGGCCGATCTGGCGCAGCGCATGGGGCGCTATCCCGCCCCGGCCGGCGTCGTCGCAGACATTCCCGGACTCGAATACGCGGGCGAGGTGGAAAGTCTCGGGTCGGACACATCCCTCTGGAAGGAGGGGGACCGCGTCATGGGCATCGTCAGCGGGGGTGGTCACGCTGAGTTTGTCTGCGTTCACGAGCGTGAGGCGCTGCTTGTACCGGAAAACCTCACCTGGGAGGAAGCTGCGGCGATTCCAGAGGTCTTCCTCACTGCCTTCGACGCGATGTTCGCACGGCTTGCCCTGCACGCAGGTGAAACCCTTCTCATACACGCGGTTGGCAGCGGAGTCGGCACCGCCGCAGTTCAACTCGCGACGCTAGCCGGAATTCCTACAATCGGAACCTCGCGATCGCCTCTCAAACTCGAGCGCGCGCTCACATTGGGACTCGGAATTCCGCTCGAGGCTCGAAGCGGCTGGGAAGATCGCGTCATCGAGATGACAATGGGTCAGGGAGTTGAAACAATCATGGATCTGGTGGGTGGAAGTTACATGGGCTCGAACCTGCAGGTGCTCGCCGTTCGAGGCCGGCTCGTGCTCGTGGGGGTGACTGCGGGTGCGAAAGCCGAGCTCGACCTCGGGTCGATCCTCAGAAAGCGAATCCGGATCGAGGGCACTGTGTTGAGGGCGCGCCCTATTGAGGAGAAGATCGCTCTTGCGCGCGACTTCTCGCGACGGATGCTGGGATTTTTTGAGTCGGGTCGCCTGAAGGCCGTGATCGACCGAGTGCTTTCGTTCGAGAACATCCGCGAGGCTCACGAGGAGATGGAAGCGAACAGGAACTTCGGGAAAATTGTCCTTAGGTGGTAATCCCTTGACTGGCTTGCTGAACTATGACCTTTGACCTCGGAAATTTCTCTCTCGTAGACATGCTGCAATGCGGTCGCGGCATCCGCCGGGCGGCCGCTGGAGCGGTGTCGTTCGAGGAAGCTGCCGACGCTGTCATCGCATATCTCTATGCCGAGCTCGAGAGTCATGGGGCTGCGGCCACGCGCCCGGCCCTCGTCAGATTCTACAAGACTCGAAAGTTCGCTGAGCTCGATCCGTCTCTCAAAGCGTTCGCGCTCACGCAAATGGGCGCGGCAACGGCACCGCCTGACATGCGATGCCTCACGCTGCTTGCGACTGCCGGACAGGAGCCGGAATGGTGCGATCCGCGGCGTTCGGTCAACCATCGGACAATCCCACTCCCAAGCGAGGGCGTCGTCGAACAGGCTCCGATGATTGCTCGACTCATCCGGGAGCTGGGCATGGAAATCAGCGAGGTCGTATCGCCCGACCCTGCGCTGGCTTCGGAGAGGGCGGGCAGAACCTACGACGTTTTTCACATCGCTGAGGCGGCGGGAAGTCCGTTTATCCCTGCCCAGGCAGAGTTCGTTGAGCGCTACGGGATCCGGTCGGTTGTGGGCTTCGGAGGTTCGCTCGCAGATGGCGAGTTTTTCGCAATAATACTTTTTGCCCGCGGCGCTGTTCCCGAGCACTCCGCTGCCCGCTTCAGGAATATTGCGCTCGACATAAAGGCGACGCTCCACCCCTTTTCGCTTGCCGTCAGCTCCTATCGCGAACCGTAAGCACGCCCCTGGGACCCACCCCTCACGGGATGTCAACAAAGTGGGTCGCTCCTTCGTATAACTTCTAATGATGCCGATTTTCTTATTCCTCCTGGCTATGCAGGGTCCACCGCAGCCGGGTGGCGTAGCCACATTCCCGCCCGCCGCCGACAGCGTTTCGTTGTCGCTTCCAGATGCGATAAGTCGCGCGCTCCGCACCGGGGACGAGGCCCGCGCAGCCGCGGCCCAAATCGAAGTCACTGACGCGCAGGTCACGATCGCCAGAGCGGCCGGCCTCCCGCAGTTGAGAATCCAGAGCAACCAGTCGCACGTATACGAGAGTGCCCGGGCAGCCGCCGTTGGCCAGATATTCAATCAGCCGAATACCTACACGGCGAACGCGATCCTTTCGCAGACTCTTTTTCAGGGTGGCCGTGTGTTCGCCGCTTCGCGCGCAGCGTCGCAGGTACGAAGCGCTTCGAGACTCGACGAGACGGAAACGCTCGCGCAGGTCTCACTCGATGTACAGCGAGTGTACCTCCTCGCACTTTTCGCCGATCGGCTCGCCGAGATCCAGGACAGCGCATTGGCCCTGGCCGGAGAGCGCCTCGCTCAGGTACAGCAGTTCGAGAGAGCGGGACGCGCATCGCGATACGATGTGCTTCGCGCGGGAGTCGAGCGCGCCAACCTCCAGCCAGCAGTGATTCAGGCACGGAGCGACGTGGAGCTGGCCCTGGTCGAGCTCCGGCGGTTGATCAACGCCCCATCCACGCAACCCCTCAGGCTCACCACGCGTCTCGACACCGGAGAAGTCCTGCAATGGGTCGCACAGCTGCGTGCTGACAACTCGGTTGCCAATCGCGCAGCTATTCAATCCGCGGAACTGATCTCTAACGCGCGGCGAGCGGGTGTTCGCGTTGCCCGCGCCGATCTGCTGCCTACAGTGTCGATCACCGGCACGTTCGGGGGCCAGGCTTTTCCGCAGAACGGTTTTCCGACACGGGCCGGTAGGATCGAGACTGTGACGTGTCCTGCTGGTTCCGAACCGGGACGAGTTTGCACCGGACAGAACGGCGGATGGTTCAGGGACCGGTCACTCGGAGTTTCGATCGGAATTCCCATCTTCGACGGCTTGCGCGCAAAGGGCGCAATCGATCTCGCCTCGGCCCAGGCTCGCCTCGCAGACCTTCAACTATCCCAGACTCGCGAGCGCGTGGCGAGTGAGGCTGCCGCTGGGCGCGCCGAGCTCGACCGGGCTGAAGCGCTTTTTGCCGTTCAGGGCGAGAACGGAGCTCAGGCAGCCGAAGCATTCAGTCTTGCCAGTCTCCGTTATGCCCGCGGCCTTGCGACACAGCTCGAAGTCGCCGATGCACAGCTCGCATTGACGATCGCGCGGACAAACCAGGCAAGGTCGGTTTACGACCTCTATCTTGCTGCCGCTGGATACGCGCGAGCTCTCGGGCGACAGCCGCATTTCTTTTCGATTCCCGGCGGTCCGCGAACCGCATTACCTACATCTGCGAACAGTGCACCTTAAGACTCGAGCATCACTCGCTACGACGTTCCTGATTTGTTTCGCCGTCACCAGCGCGTGCTCCGAAGGACGCAGTGCGGCACCTGCGGGTGGGCCAGCCGGAGGAGCGAGAGAGCAGACGCTCACCCTCGCCTCAACAGACGTCGCCGTTGCGACTGCGACCGGCATCGTGGACGGAATTCCCATCACCGGAAATCTCCGGCCGATCGAAACGGTGACCGTGCGCGCGCGGCTCGAAGGCGACCTTCAGGGCGTGTACGTGCGGGAGGGGGACAGGGTCCGCACCGGTCAGCTCCTCGCCCGATTCGAAGCGGTAGAACAACAGAGCACGCTGCAAAGTGCAAACGCCGACAAGACGGCTGCGGAAGGAGATCTCGCCACGGCGGAGTGGAACCTCAGGCAGTCAGAAGAACTGTTCAAGGCTGGCGCAATTGCTGAAGGTGAGCTCCGCGTTGCGCGGAATGCGGTAAGCACTGCCAGGGCGCGACTCGCTGCCACCAACGCACGTGTGCGCACGAGCTCGACGAGCGCGCGCGACACACGCGTGCTCGCTCCGACATCGGGTACCGTCGAGAAGCGAATGGTCGAAAACAACGAGCACGTCGCCAATGGGGCTGTAATGTTCAGCGTCGTTCGCAACGATGTGCTGGAGTTGGCTGCGGCGGTTCCTGAGCGTGTCGCAAGCAGCGTATCGGTGGGGCAATCAGTCCGCTTCGGTGCTAATGGCCGGACATTCGAGGGAAGGGTAGCTCGCATCAGTCCGACTGTCGACCCGCTGTCGCGTTCGGTCACTGTTTATGTACAGGTTCCGAATGGCGACGGCGCACTGAAGGGCGGAACCTTCGCGACGGGCACGCTGCTCGCCCGGAATATCGCAAACGCGATCACGGTTCCGGTATCGGCGATTCGCCGGACCATCGGTACCGACCTTATTGTCTACCGAATCGAGAAAGGCATTCTCGATACCGCCAGGGTCACGGTGGGAGTCCGCAACGATCGAGCGGGAGTCGCCGAGATACTGTCGGGGGTTTCCGCCGGTGACACCGTGGTCTCAGGTAATGTCGGCAGCCTCGGCCGCGGCATGAAAGTACAGATAGTCTCACGTCAGCCCTAGCGACCATGTTTCTCTCCGACGTCTCGATCAAGCGGCCGGTCTTCGCCACCATGATGATGGTGGCGCTCGTGGTGCTCGGTATCGTCTCGTTCAATCGTCTCGCGATCGACGAGTATCCAGACATCACGTATCCCATTGTGATCGTGCAGAGCTCTTATCCGGGCGCGTCGCCAGAGGTGATGGAGCGGGATGTATCGAGACCGATCGAAGAAGCGCTCAACACAGTCCAGGGTTTGAAGGAGCTGACGTCGACATCGCTGAACGGCAGTTCGATCGTCAGAGCGCAGTTCCATCTGGAAGCGGACGTGATGTCGGCGCAGCAGGAAGTGATGTCGAAGGTCGCGCGAATCAGGCGATCACTTCCGCCGGAAATGGACGAGCCGATCATTCTGCGCTTCGATCCCAACGAGCGCCCGATCATGTCGATCGCCATGCAGAGCGGCGAGCGTTCGATGCGGGAGCTCACCAGCCTTGCCGAGCAGGTCGTCTCCCCCCGACTTCAGTCTGTGAGCGGAGTGGGTGGTATCAACCTGGCGGGAACCGAGACGAGACAGATCAGGATCGAAGTCAATCCTGCTGCAATGCGCTCATATGGTATCTCAGTACCGCAGGTAATGGCTGCGCTTCGCGAAGAAAATCAGGAAGTGCCCGCCGGACGCGTAACCCGCGGCGAGACTGAAGACCTCATCCGTATCACCGGCCGAATCGTGGAGCCAAGCGCATTCGCAAGCATAGCCGTTGCGGTGCGTAACGGTGTTCCAGTTCGGCTTGGCGACGTTGCGACAGTGGTCGATGGTGCCGCCGACAGGCGTACGGCCGCGCTCCTCGGTGAAGCAGGTTCGCCGAATGATCAGCCGGCGCTTGCGCTCGACATCCTGAAAATATCCGGAAGTAATACAGTTGAAGTAGCCGACTCGGTTCGCGCAGCAGCGGCCTCGCTCGAACGCCAGCTCCCGGCCGACGTCAAGCTGCGTGTAATTCGCGACGACTCGAGGTCAATTCGCGAAGGTCTCGCCGATGTAGAGCTCACGATCGTGCTCGGCGCGGTACTCACGATCATGATCATCTACCTGTTCCTCAACTCGTGGAGATCGACGATCATCACCGGCCTCACTCTGCCGGTCAGCATCATCTCGGCGTTTTTCATCATGTGGCTGTTCGGCTTCACGGTGAATACGATGACGCTGCTTGCGTTGTCGCTGGCGATCGGGCTCCTCATCGACGATGCGATTGTCGTCAGAGAGAACATTGTCAGACATGTGCACATGGGGAAGGATCATGTGCGTGCCGCCAAGGAAGGAACTGACGAAATCGGCCTTGCCGTCGTCTCGACGACCCTCGCCGTGATCGCAGTGTTCATTCCTGTCGCGTTCATGGGTGGAATGATCGGGCGGATATTCTTCGAGTTCGGCGTTACAGTGACGTTCGCGGTTCTCGTTTCGCTGTTCGTCTCGTTCACGCTTGACCCGATGCTCTCGAGCATCTGGCCCGATCCGGATCACGGCGACGCCGATACGAACAAGAGGATGAACCCGATTCGGCGCGCCGGTCTTGCATTCGACCGCTGGTTCGAGCGCGTTTCCGACAAGTATCCGGCGAAACTCGACTGGGCACTTCGGCATCGTCTGCTCGTTCTCGCTGCGGCTGCCGGTTCGGTTGTGGCCGCTGGCGTGATCTATCCGTTCCTCGGCTTCACCTGGCTTCCCGAAGTCGACAACGGCGAGTTCAACGTGAACATCAGGACGAATCCGGGCTCCAGCCTTTCATACACGGTGGGGAAGGCACGGGAAGTGAGCCGGTTCCTCCGTTCGCAGCCGGAAGTCGACTTCACGTATACCACAATCGGCGGTGGCTTTCGGGGAACGTCGAATTCCGGCGGCATCTACGTCAAGCTGAAGGATAAGCACGAGCGCGACCGCGACCTCTTCGAGATCCAGAATCAGCTGCGTGGTGAACTTCGTAAAATATCTGGCGTGCGTCCGACCATTAGCGGGAGCCGGTCGATCTTCGGCGGGTTCGGGCAGCCGATTCAGATCAATGTCCAGGGCCCTGAAGAAAGCAGGCTCAAGCTTGCGGCGAGCCAGGTGCTCGAAAAGATTCGCGAGACCGAGGGTGCGGCCGAGCCAAACTCCAGCGACGACGGTCAGATTCCACAGCTCGATGTGAACGTCGATCGTCAGCAGGCATGGGCGGCAGGGATCGGTATTGCCGATATCGCCAGCACGCTTCAGCCGGTGTTTGCAGGACAGCGAGCTACAAGATGGGAAGATCCCCTTGGATATTCTCATGATGTCGTGGTCGTGTATCCCGACTCACTAAGGACCAGCGCGGCAGATGTCGCTGACCTGGTGATCCCGACGGGGTCGACTGATCCCGCGACGGGAATGCCTTCGGTTGTGCCGCTGTCCCAGGTCGCCCGGGTCGAGATGAACATGGCGCCGCAGCAGATCAACCGTCGCAGTCTCGAACGCCAGATTTCGGTATCCGCGGGCGTTCTGCCGGGTTACGCAATGGGAGACGTGGCAAATCGCGTGAAGCTCGGCATCGACTCGATCGGCCTTCCAATCGGTTACCGGACTGTTTTCGGCGGCGACGTGCAGAATCTCGAAGAGACCAAGGGATACGTCCTCGCTGCTCTCGGTCTCGCCGTTGTCTTCATCTATCTGATTCTCGCTTCGTTGTTCGGCTCGTTCTTTCAGCCGCTTGCGATCATGCTCGCGTTGCCGCTCAGCTTCATCGGCGTCGCGCTGGCGCTGCTTCTGACGAACGGCAGTATCAACGTGATGACGATGATCGGAATCATCATGCTGATGGGTCTCGTAACCAAGAACGGAATTCTGCTGCTCGATTTTTCGAATCAGCAGAGGGCGCAGGGTGTGAGCCGTCACGAGTCGATGCTGACCGCCGGACGTGTGCGACTTCGCCCGATCATCATGACGACCGTGGCGATGATTTTCGGAATGCTGCCACTGGCGCTGGCAATCGGTGAGGGGGCCGAGCAGCGAGCCCCGATGGCCCGTGCAGTCATCGGTGGGCTGATTACTTCGACTATGCTGACGCTGCTGGTGGTACCTGTGATGTCTACGGTGCTGGAGGATATGGTCGCCTGGATCCGTACCCTGCCTGAAAGATTGCGCAACAGGCGCGGGGGCGGTGGGAAGCCCGGCGGAAAATCGACGGAACCGCCAAGGCCACGGGCTCCGCAACCGCGACCAACCGCTCCCGAACACGTTGCAGCCATCCTGCGTACCGAGCGCGGGAAGGCCTAGAACACAAGGGTCGGCGCAGTTCATGCAAATGTCGGAATATCAATTCTGACGAGTGTATATGAAGCTTCGACTCTTCCCGGTTGCGATCGCTACTGCGCTTGCGGCGATAATTCCCGCGACCTCTGAGGCTCAATACTTCGGTCGCAACAAGGTCCAGTACGAGCAGTTTGACTTTCGCATTTTCGAGACTCAGCACTTCCGGCTTTACTTCTATCCTGAAGAGGAGCTCCCCGCGCGCGATATGGCACGGATGTCGGAGCGGTGGAACACACGCCTCAGCGGGATCTTCAACCGCCAGCTGACGAAGCGAAAGCCGATCCTCATTTACGCGAATCATCCGGACTTCCAGCAAACCAATGTCATCATGCAGCAGCTGTCCGAGGGTACGGGCGGCGTAACCGAGTCGCTGCGCGACAGGCTGATCATGCCGCTCACTGGTGTGTACGAGGATAACGATCACGTGCTCGGGCACGAACTCGTGCATGTGTTTCAGTATGACCTGGCAAGTGATCCGAAGATGGGAGGCCAGGCAGGGATGTCGAACCTTCCACTGTGGGTCGTCGAAGGTGTCGCCGAATATTTGTCGCTTGGCAGGGCGGATGCCCACACGGCAATGTGGATGCGGGACGCCGTTCTGGAAAACAAGCTCCCAACCTTGAAGCAGCTGACGAACGATCAGCGTTTCTTTCCTTATCGATATGGGGAAGCGCTGTGGGCATATGTCGGTGGAAAGTGGGGTGACCGCGTGGTTGCCGACACCTACAAGGCTGCGGCGAGATATGGCTTCGAACAGGGTATTCGCCGGACGCTTGGGATTTCGTCTGACTCGCTGTCCAAGGAATGGCATGCGGCGACGCGTGCGGCTTATTCGGCCGGCATTGCATCGAGGACTGCGCCCGGCCAGTCAGGTGTGCCGATGCTTCCTGTCCGGCGAGCAGGCGAGTCGAGCATTTCGCCGGTGATAAGCCCCGATGGGAAATATTTCGCGTTTTTTGCAGCACGCGATCTCTTTGGATACGATCTCTACCTGGCCGATGCGACAACCGGCCGATCAGTAAAGAAGCTTGCAAACGTGAGCACGTCGGGAGAGTTCGACGCACTGAGTTTCATCAGCTCCGCTGGAGCCTGGTCACCCGATGGAAAAAAGTTCGCTTTTATCGTCTATGCCGATGGTAACCAGGAAATCGCGATACTGGATGTTGACAGCCGCGACGTCGATCGACGAATCGCAGTCGCCGGAGTTGGCGCGATTCAGCATCCGGCCTGGTCCCCCGACGGCAATCGCATCGCGTTCTCGGGCACGGTTGGCGGCGTAAGTGATCTGTTTGTCTACGACCTCAACACCCGCGCCGCCAGCAGGTTGACCAACGATCGCTTCGCCGATATCCAACCATCATGGTCACCGGATGGCCGGTCACTTGTCTTCGCGACCGATCGCGGCGGGAACACGAACTTCGATCGGCTTACGTTCGATGCGCTGAGGCTCGCGCTCATCGATGTTGCGAGCTCCGAGATCAGGCCGTTGACCGGCTTCGCGAGAGGCAAGCACATCAATCCGCAGTTTTCGGGTGACGGCAGCGATATCTATTTCGTGTCTGACCAAAGCGGAGTCAGCGACATCTACCGGCTGACCGTTTCAACGGGTGCGATCAACCAGGTTACAAACGTCGCGACTGGTGTGAGCGGCATCACGGATCTTGCCCCGGCGTTCTCGGTCTCTACGACGACTGGTCGCATCGTCTTCTCAGTGTTCGAGAAGCAGGGATTCGGCATCTATGGACTTGCCGCCGAACAGGCACGAGGCGCTCCGGTGGCGCCAGCCCAAGCCGGCGCCCTGGGCCTGCTTCCGCCCGGCGATGCGCTCGCAACATCAGTAGTTGCCGCGTATCTCGCAGACGCGGCAACCGGATTGCCGACTGACGGCAACTTCAAGGTTTCGCCATACAAGTCATCCCTTGCGCTTGCAGCCATTGGGCAGCCGACGATTGGAATTGGCACGAGCGCCTCAGGAACCATGGTTGGCGGCGGCACCTCGCTTTTCTTCACTGACATTCTTGGGAATAACAACATTGGTGTAGGCATTCAGGCGAACGGGTCGCTGAAGGACATCGGCGGACAGGTGCAATATCAAAACGTCGGTAGACGGCTTGGCTGGGGCGGAAGCCTGGCGCGCGTCCCATATGTGAGCGCGTTCGCGCAGGTATCACAGGTACCGGTCGACCTTGGCGGCGGCCAGAGCGTGAATGGCCAGCTCATCGAGCAGTTCATTCAGCGTACCTATGTCAATCAGGCTTCGGCAATCAGCCAGTATCCTTTCTCCACCACCCGTCGAGCAGAATTGAACCTGAGCTTTACGCGGCTCACGTTCAACACCGAGGTGGAACAGCTCGTCGTTGCGGGCAATCAGATCATTGACCGGAACAAGTTCGACACCACATCCGCTGACGGCGTCAGTTACGCTCAAGCCGCTGCGGCCTTCGTTGGTGATAACTCATTCTTTGGTTTCACCGCGCCGATAACCGGGTCGCGCTATCGCTTCGAGGTTGCTCCCACTTTCGGTGCTCTGCAGTTCCAGACCGCTCTCGCCGACGTGCGCCGGTACCATTTTGTGCGGCCATTTACGCTCGCGATTCGCGGAATGCACTTCGGGCGTTACGGCAAGGACGCGGAGAGCCGAAGTGTCTCCCCGATCTTTGCCGGTGACCCCAGCGTGGTTCGTGGCTACTCGGCTGAGACTTTCGGCCCTGAGGAATGCACGCTTGATCCCTCGAACCCAACCGCATGTCCGGAGTTCGACCGCCTCATCGGGAGTCGACTGATATCCGGAGGGCTCGAGCTTCGCATTCCTCTCCTTGGATCCGATCAGCTAGGTCTTCTCCGGTCGCCATTGTTCCCGGTGGACATCGCGCCGTTCGTCGATGGGGCAGTCGTTTGGTCGCGCGGTGATTCTCCGTCGCTGCAGTTTGCGCGGGAATCTTCCGAGCGAATACCAGTGTTCAGCGCAGGTGTCAGCGCGAGGGCGAATCTCTTCGGGTATGCTGTAGTGGAGGTCTACTACGCGAAGCCGTTCCAGAGGCCCGACAAGAACTGGGTTTTCGGATTCCAGCTCGCGCCGGGATGGTAAAGCAGTCGTGAAATACGCTGGCGTGCCATTGCGCGCCAGAGTATTCTTCGCTTCGTGCGATCAGCAGATTTCCATCGTTGACCGTGCTCCTCGAGAAACTTCGTGAGAGCCTGAGCGACCGTTATGATGTCGAGCGTAAGATTGGAGAGGGTGGCATGGCTACCGTCTTTCTTGCGACCGACGTTCGTCACGGGCGCCGCGTAGCCGTCAAGGTTCTCCATGAAGACCTTGGAGCGGCCCTTGGGGCTGAGCGATTCAGGCGTGAGATACAGATAGCCACGAGCCTCACGCACCCGCACATTCTCACTCTTTACGACTCCGGAGAAGCAGCGGGGTCGCTTTTCTATGTAATGCCCTTCATCGAGGGCGAGTCGCTTCGGCAACGGATGGACCGCGAGAAGCAGATGCCGATCGACAAGGCACTGAAAATCACTGGCGAAGTTGCGAGTGCTCTCGATTACGCGCACAGAAAGGGTGTCATTCATCGCGACATCAAGCCTGAGAACATCCTCCTCGAGGATGGGCACGCGATCGTCGCTGACTTCGGCATCGCGCGCGCAGTCAGCACGATGGGTGATGCACAGGGAGCACTGACGAAAACCGGGATGTCCCTCGGCACGCCGACTTACATGAGTCCAGAGCAGGCATTCGCCGACAAGGACATCGATGGGCGGAGCGATCTCTACAGCCTCGCGTGTGTGTTGTACGAGATGCTCGTGGGACAGCCGCCGTTCACCGGCCCCAATGCAATGGCAGTGATGGCTCGCCACTCAATGGCAGAGGTACCGTCGATGCAGATCGTCAGGCAGACGATCCCCGACGAAGTCGAGGAGGTCGTGCAGAGAGCGCTGGCGAAGGCGCCCGCGGATCGGTTTGCCACTGTGGCTGAGTTTGCGCAGGAGCTCGAGGAATGTGTGATCGACTATCACACGACTACCCGGCGAGCTGTGGATCGGCGTTCGGCGCCACGAGTTCCGCCAGGACGTCGAACCGCGGATGTGCCCGCGCTACCGAAGTGGAAGAGCAAGACAGCACTCATCGGCATGGCCGCGGCGGCATTGATTGCGCTTGGCGGTGCGGGTTGGTGGGTATTCGGTCGAGGTGGACCAGGCCCGGGAACGGTGAGCGGGCTCCTTCCGACGCGAGTCGCCGTGCTTTACTTCGACGACGCAACCGGTGGACAGCTTGGATACGTTGCCGACGCGATTACCGAAAGCCTTATCGACCAGCTCTCGCAGGTAGAAGCACTCGATGTGGTTTCCAAGAATGGTGTCGTCAAGTTTCGCGGTGGCAGTGCGAGCAGCGACAGCGTCGCGAGTGAGCTGAGCGCCGGGACGATTGTTCGCGGCAGCGTGTCGGAGCAAGGCGATCGGATCGCGGTGTCCGTTAGGCTTGCCGATGGCAACTCAGGTGTCGATATCGAGCAGAAGGCGTTCTCGTACCCTAAGGGCGATATCTCCGCCATTCGCGACAGTGTCGCAAACGAGGTGGCAAGCTTTCTGAGAACACGCGTGGGGCAGGAAGTCAGCCTGCGCGAGACAAGACTCGGCACCGCCAACATGGCCGCCTGGACGCTCCTCCAGCGCGCGGAGAAGCTACGAAAGGACGGCGAGGCTCAAGCGGCGGCCGGCGATGCCAATGCAAGTCGGACTAGCCTCGTTAGAGCCGATTCGCTCCTTGATCAGGCAGCGGTTCTCGACCGAAACTGGCTCGATCCGGTAATAAAGAAGGCGGCGGTGGCATTGACCCGCGTGCGATCTACACCCGACCCTATAGTTGCGGGACCGTCAATCGAAGCGGGGCTCGCCGATGCCCGACGAGTTCTTGCGAGGGATCCGAAGAATGCGGATGCTCTCGAGCTCGTTGGCGTTCTGCTTCGCCACAAGTGGGCGCTATCGCTCGCTGCGAACCCACGCGAAGAAGCGCAGCTGCTCGATTCTTCTCAGGCGACTCTTGAGCGGGCCGTTGCCATCGCACCCGCGAAGGCACAAGCCTGGAGCGTGCTCAGCGAAGTGCTGCAGCAGAAGGACAAGTTCTACGATGCAAAGATCGCTGCGCAGCGTGCGTACGAGGCTGACGCTTTTCTTTCCGGAACCGAAGGCGTGCTATGGCGGCTCTTCGCGATTTCGTACGACCTGAACGAGTTGCCGGATGCGGTAAAATACTGTAACGAAGGGGCGCGCCGCTTTCCGAGGCATCACGCTTTCGCGAGATGCAAGCTGTTGATGTTCACGACCCGCGCCGGGGGCGTCGACGTCGCCGCGGCACAGCGCGAATATGCGAAGTTGGAGCAGCTCACCCCGCCGAGGCAGTGGGAGCTGCTCCAGGTCCAGGGCAAGATGATCGTGGCTGCGACGATGGCTCGTGCGGGCCAGCGCGATAGCGCCCGCAAGCTTATGCTCGCTGCCCGCCCGGACGTGAAGACCGACCCTCAAGCCTCCCTGGCTGCCTTCGAGGCTTTTGCCTGGACCCTGTTCGGTACGTCCGAAGACACGACCGAGGCGATCGAAGTTCTCACCAAGTACGTTTCTGCCAATCCCCAGCATCGACAGGGATTTGCGGAAAGTAAGTCGTGGTGGTGGCAGGGATTAAAAAATGATCCTAGGTTTATACGGCTTGTAGGAAGTGTATCGAACTAGTAAGATTCGCGTACCCAAAAACTGAAAGGACGCTTATATGCGGACCACCATTTTTGCCACACTAGGTGTTGCAAGTTTTATCGCGTTGGGATGTGCCGATAGTGCGCTGAACGCTCCGACGGATCCGGGGCTCGCGGTGCGCGCTGGCAAAGCTGGGGCAGGTGGTACTTGCTCCTCGACCGACAGCAGGACTGCGAAAACCGAGCTGACGTACATCCTCGCCAGCACACGGCTCAAGACGGCGCAGGCTCTCTGGAAGTCTGTGGAGTCAGCGTGTGTGTCTACGGATCCCGACGCAGCGAACGCCGAGCTCATCGCGTATGCCGGGTACGTTCGCTCGCAGTATCCTGACAACGTGATCCAGAATCCAAAGTCAGGTACGCCAGAAGCGAATTTTCTTGGCCACCTGAACACGATCTTCTCATATGTTGGTTACGCGGCTCCGAGCCTCGGCGGCGGCGTAGCGGGTCCGCTGCAGGCAGGGATCGTGGCGGTCGTTCCGGGTAGCGGCGGCGTGCGCGAGTATCAGCGCGAGCACCTGGGTGCGTTCACACTGCCCGAGCAGGGCCCGGCGGGCGATAGCCGCGGTCACCTCTTTGTAATGACCGACCTTGGTGAGCAGTGCCTTACAGTAGACAACCTCCTCGAGGTTGATGACTGCATCGAACTCAAATCGTATCCCAGCGTTTCTCCGAGGTTTTCACCTGGAATCAAGGTTGGACTCTGCCTGACAGAGGGGCTGACGGGAATGAGGCTCGCTCTTGGACATGAGACTTCGGGCGGAACCGAGATAGCGGGTAGCGCGACGTACCCTGCGGATTGCCACGCGAACATCAATGTGGCGTCAACCGAGACTGGTTTCGACAAAGCAGTGACGCGGCTGGCAAAAACATTCTGGATTCGCTCAGCATATGCCGGCGATAAGGGCCTGGGCGGGATCGGATCCACCCTCAGCCCATTTGGAGTTGTCGAATCGGTGATTTTTGGAACCGGCTTCAACGCTCCGCACGGTGTCGGCAGCGCGCCGGTAGCGACCGAAGGCAACTTCACCTTCACGCAGACTGTTACCTCCCCAGGATCTATCCTAGTCCAGAACGGACTCGGAGATCTCACCGGTCCGCTCGCTGTGCTGAGCCAGGGCGGTGGAGCGTGCGCGGCGTGCGGCGGCCTCGAGCTCCGCACATTCTTCTACTCCGCGTCCGGTACGCCAGCTGATGATGGCGTCTACGCAGTAAGCTGGAAGTCGGTCAACTCGTCGCCCGGCGTGAAGGGTGCACCATTCGTGCTTCGCGACAATGCCGCGCGCGAAATCGCACGGCTCTCGTATAGAACCATTCCCGGTGGCAATCAGCTCGTGTACAACGATGTCGTTGTCGGCAGCTGGGCGAGAAACGTTGCGCAGTCATTCACGATCAATGTCAACCTGAACAACAAGACAACGACACTTTCGATTGGCGGCGTCCCGGTGGCCGTTGCGACGGGGATCGCTTTCGTCAACCCAGCCGCAGCTAATCTCTACACGCTAGCCGCCGAGTTTAACGGCATCGACTCAGGGGTGATGGGCTGGGATGATATTGCAGTGCAGCGCGTATCGGACCAGCCAGGTAGCTGACGCGTTCGCTGCGTTCTTATTGAAGAAAGGGGCCTCTCAAGGGCCCCTTTCTTTTTGCGCGTAATTGCTGACGCGTTGCGGCTCTTCTACCTTTCATCGCACCACCACACCCCGACCCACCCACAAGAATGTCTGACTATAAACTCTCAACCGTTCCACGGGACGGAGAGCGCATCACCTTCGCCGACGGCAAGCTATCGGTGCCGTCGCACCCGATCATTCCTTTTGTCGAGGGCGACGGGACAGGGCCTGACATCTGGCGCGCATCGGTCAGGGTCTTCGACGCGGCGGTTGAGAAAGCCTATTCCGGCGAACGAAAGATCGAGTGGATGGAAGTGTACGCCGGTGAGAAAGCCCACAAGCAGTTCAACGACTGGCTTCCCCAGGAAACCATCGACGCGATGCAGGAGTTCAGGGTCTCGATCAAGGGACCACTGACGACTCCTGTTGGCGGCGGCATCCGCTCGCTCAACGTCACGCTGCGACAGGTGCTCGACCTGTATGCGTGCATTCGTCCGGTCCGCTACTTCGAGGGCGTTGGTGCGCCGGTGAAGGAGCCCGAGAAAGTCGACGTTGTCATCTTCCGTGAAAACACCGAAGACGTCTACGCAGGCATCGAATGGAAGGCCGGATCGACCGAAGCAAACAAGATCCGCAATTACCTCAAGACGGAATTCGGAAGCGACATCCGCGAGAATTCCGCGATCGGCATCAAGCCAATGTCAGAGTTCGGATCCAAGCGTCTTATCGAAATGGCGATCCAGTACGCGATCACCAAGTGCCGCGAATCAGTGACGCTCGTGCACAAGGGCAACATCATGAAGTTCACTGAAGGCGCATTCCGCGACTGGGGGTACGAAGTCGCGAAAGAAAAGTTCGGGGAGTCGACGGTTACGGAGGCGGACGCAGCAAAGGGTGCCAGGGCAGATGCAGTAGTAGTCCGCGACAGGATCGCAGATTCGATGTTCCAGCAGATGCTGCTGCGCCCATCTGAGTACTCGGTGATCGCCACGCCCAACCTTAACGGCGACTATCTCTCCGATGCTGCAGCTGCGCAGGTCGGAGGACTGGGAATCGCGCCCGGCGGAAACGTAGGCGACGGCGTCGCTGTATTCGAGGCAACCCACGGCACCGCGCCCAAGTATGCAAACCTCGACAGGATCAACCCCGGCAGCGTCATACTCTCGGGAGTGATGATGCTCGAGTACATGGGATGGAATGAGGCGGCCGAGCTCATCGTCAATGGGATGGAGAACGCCATCAAGGCGAAGCGCGTTACCTACGATCTCGCACGGCAGATGCCGGGTTCTACAGAGATCTCGACTTCTGCATTCGGCGACGAAGTAATCGCGGGCATGGGAAAGTAGAGGCCCGCTACAGTGTCGCTCCACACAGCGAGCCTCGAGGCTTACAAGGGACCGCTGCTCGCGATCCTGCTTCCTGACCAACCTGACATCGCCGCACATGCCGCCCTCGACGCAGCACTCGGCGGGACAATCGCGCGTGCCATCCAGTCGCGGGACTTCCGCGCGGCACGCGACGAGGTTTTCCACTTGAGTGGCACGGGGGCCGGCGCAGGTCGCGTAGTACTTGTCGGGATGGGAAAGTCAACGGACAGAGCAGGATCTCTCCGACGCGCGGCCGCGATCGCAGCACGCCAAGCGGGCAAACTTGGAGCGGGCGACCTCGGAGTCTTCGCTGGCGAAGTGTCAGCGCGCGAAATCGAAGCGATCGCAGCCGGCTTGATTGCGGGCTCGTGGGAGTACAAGGACCTCAAGACTCCGCCACCCGCGGAAGAG
>JBBREF010000053.1:0-21461 GCA_038203205.1 Gemmatimonadales bacterium
TTTCGGTCGGACTGGAAGACGAGTTGACGCGAATCGGGAGACCAGCTGGGATAAGAGGTCTCGATGTTGGTGACTTTCTGTAGCAGCGGGGTTGGCGCTTGCGCACCCAATGGAATTGACCCCGCGAACGCCATCAGACAAAACAGTGTTTTCATTCGGAAGATATTAGCGGTGTGCGCCTGGATCGTCTCCGCAGCGACCGCCAGCCGCCCGATTTTGTCGGTGAAGCGGCCCTTTGATGCTTTCGACCGTACGAGGCTTGACCGGCTGCTCGGCGCGCAGGATCGAACAAGGAAAACAACGAAGCGAGTTGAGGTCCGTTTTCTTCCAGGATGCCGAGGAAGTATCTTCCACGCCACTCATGAAGAAGATCGGCATCATTCTCGACGCAACGCCTGGGGGCGGCGTATTCCAGTACGCGCAGGCAGTGCTGGACGCAGTGCTTCGCTTTCCACAGAACGAGTTCGAAGTCTGCGCAGCTTACACAGACTCTTCGTGGCTCGCACTGATGCCGCTCGAGCGGGTGAACACCGTGGAGCTAAACGACGACTCGTTGCGTTCGAGAATCCTCAACCGTGTATGGCATGATGCACGGCTGTCAAACGCGTCGTTCAGGAAAGTCTCGCCTCTTCTGGACCCGACGGTTGCAGCTCTCGTTCGCGAGAAGTGCGATTTGTGGATTTGCCCGTCGAACGATCGATGGGCGTTCCGGGCACCTGTACCGGCGTTGGGCGCAATTCACGATCTCATGCACATTCACGAGCCGGGGTTTCCCGAGACCGGATCACCAGAGGAGCTGCGCGAGCGCGATCATCATTTCGAGGAGACGTGTCGATGGTCGAAGGGTGTGGCAGTCGATTCCGCAATCGGCAAGCAGCACTTATGCGACGCGTACGACATCGAACCGGACCGGGTATTCGAGCTGCCATATGTCGCTCCACGTTACATCTACGATTCAGCGGCAGCAGGCCCGAAGCAAATCGGCTACGAACTTCCGGGGCGATACCTGTTTTACCCGGCGACGTTCTGGCTTCACAAGAATCATAAGGGACTGTTTGCCGCGATCGATCGACTCCGTCAGCGGTATCCCGATATCAGGCTCGTGCTCGCGGGTGGGGAGCAGAACGGCTATGCGGCCGCGAGAGATATCGTCACCAAACTCGGAATTGACGATCACGTTCAGTTCCTTGGTTATGTGCCCGACGGCGACATGTTCGAGCTTTACCGAAGGGCGCGTGCGCTTGTGATGCCGAGTTTCTTCGGGCCGACAAATATTCCTCAGCTCGAGGCATTCGTTGCCGGCTGTCCCGTCGCCGCTGCACGCGTCTACGGAGTTCCGGATCAGGTTGGGGATGCTGCGCTGTTGTTCGACCCCTCATCCGTCGATGAGATAGCTGATGCAATGGAACGGCTGTGGACTGATGACGCTCTATGTGAGCGTCTCGCTTCGCTGGGCAGGGAGCGCGCGCGTGCGTGGGGCCCCGTTCAGTTCAGCAAGCGGCTTCAGGAGATCGTTGAGAACCTTATAGAGGGGAGGACGACGCCGAACGCCTGAAGAGGGCTGAGCGTCTCGCGGTGGACAAGGCTTTGGCGTTCGGGTCAATCGACATGAAGGCCTCCGCAGCATATCCTTTCGTTGCGACGTCCCAGCCAAATCGACTGAGGCAGTCAGCGAGCGGGATCGCCTGTTCTGACGAGACCATCGAGTGGATGGCGCCACCGAGATCAATTTCAGCGACTTCGTTTGCGATGCTGTCCAATCCTGCGACCGTGTATCCGCGACCAACTCGACCGTACCTCTCCCAAACGAGCGCCATGAAATCATCAAGTGATTTCCGGTCTCCGGAAGCCTCGCGGATACGCCCGTCGAGACAGAACGCTACAGTCCAGCCTCCGTCGTAAACTCCAAACCGATTGACACTCGTGTTGCGTCCGGCCGATACGAGTGACATGCGTGTGAGCCACGGTGCGGTTGCAAAATACAGATAGTTGCCAAGGTGACGCTCTGCTTTCTTGAGGAAGAAGTCCTCAGGCAAGGCGCCCGTTCGCACCAGCGTCACATTCGCATAATATTCAGTAAATCCTTCTGAAATCCATCGCCACTCGGTGCGAGGAGCGCTCCCCCTGATCCTCTGGCCGTTCCAGAAGTGCATCAACTCATGCGCGAGAAAATTGGCCCAGATAACAGCAGTCGCGGGGCGAACTTCCTCTGCGGTCGTAAACGCCGCGCTGTTGAGATAGGATTCGCCGTCTTCTGCCGATGAGCGAAAGAACGTCATGAGATATCGAGCGCGGCCAGTCCCCCTGAACATCCGGAGATATTCTGCTAGCACCGGCCGGAGAATCGTCTCAACCTGAGTGGCGGACGCACCCGTTTCGCCGGGAAGCGCAAGCGTAAGCCTGAAAGAGTCGCTGCTCAACTCGACTGCGGCGTGCCGCCCGACTACCAGAGAATTGCGGGCTAACTCCGATGCGCTGTCGGCAACGAAAGTCAACGCAGTACCGTCTTCGCGCCGCCATGGAGCCGATACTCGCCAACCACCGGGTACATCGAAATGAATTCGTGAGGGTCCGGTGACATCGCTGAATACAAACAGAGCTCGCCCGACTATATACAGAGCATCGCGAAACGTTGCGCCAGCCTGCTCGTTTCCAGCAGGCCATGGCTTACCGGCAAATGCGAGGTCCACTTCGTATGTGACTACAAGCGGGCCAGCCTTCCGAGGGCCCAGCTTCCAGGATGCCCCGGAGTCTGCCTCTGACACGACGATAGACCTACCCCCGGCAGTCGCACGAATTGACGTTACATGTGTTGCCCAGCCGCGTCTCAAGTGTTGCGCCTGAACTGGATCCATGGAGAGTGCCGAGCTCGTCGCGGGCAGTCGCGCTTCGACGAATACCCGGTCTAATGCAGTGTCAATTCGAACACGATATTCACTTGTTATCTCCTGGGCCTGCAGCGGATTGAAGCCGACTGCCTTGTCGCGTATAGCCGATGCGATCCAGTCTGCATATGCGTCGATTCTGGTGAATACGTCGACAGCGCCGTACGACCCCGGACCGGCAACGCCATCGTATCCGCCTGAGCTGACTCCTACGACGCCCCACTTTCCGTTCAACTGAATCAACGCCGGCCCGCCACTGTCCCCCCGACCGGGCGCACCCTCGAGCTTGGATGCATTCGGCGGAGCGGTAAAGCTGAAGAACATCGCATTTGCAGATGAACTGTCGAGCGCACTCGTCGCTGCGCGGCGTACTCCGTCCTCCGCTCGAACGCGACTGTCGCCGACGCCGTTCGCGCCGTGCCCGACGAGGGTGAGCAGCAGTCCCGGAGCGATCGCATCGCGAAGCACCAGGATCGGCTCGACACCTTCAACCGCTCGCGACAGGCGAATGAGCCCGATGTCGGGCAGCTCCATCTCGCGCCAGTCCGGATGCACCACAACACTGTCGATCGTGTACGACTCGCCTTCGATGACGACGCTCACAGGCTGAGCGCCGACCAGAATTCGCGAGGCGATGTGACCTGCTGTCAAAACCCAGCGTGGCGCGATGAGCGTGGCGTCGCCGAGCCTTCCGACTTTTCCCACTGCCGGAAAGCGTTTGCCGTATGAGACATACGCGCTGTCCGCAACATCGTGCCTGCGAATGATCTCACCGGAACCATTTGGTGGGATCACCATCAAGGCAAGCATGAACAGCACGTCGGGCAGAATTATCAGGTGTTGAACCAGTAGCTGACCTTGAGAACGAGTCTGTTTCGCTGATCGTCGCGGAGCAGGTCGCTGAAATCAGAACGGACGTCGAACTCAGGGCTCTCCGACACCATGGAGCGACCGTGAGCCCATGCAAGATAAACAGTGGACCCGGGTCGGTACTCCCACCGGAGCACGAGGTTGGCGCGAAGCGAGCGAAGCCTGAAGTCAGGGTCGCCGAACGCGACTGCTGGCGATGCGCCTGGTCCGTCCGCGTCGACCCGGTAACTGCGGGCTTCAGCATCGTATTCCAGCGTCGATCCATTCTTACCGTACTCGAGGAAATCCAGCGTTCGCGGCTGCTCGAACGCCTTGAAGACAGTGTAGTCAACGGCAGATGTGAATGGTTGCGCGTAGAACTGCAGTGACATCACCGGCGAAAGCGCGAGATCGGACCGCAACGTTACGTCGAATGTGGTCTGATCGAGATCCGCCATCAGGTGCCGACGACCGTAGGTTGCCACGGCGGTGGGATCTCCGTACGCGAACAGATATCCACCCTTGGTATGGGTGTTGGAGTAAGCGGGGTCTGCGCTCAGAGTAATCGCCGAGCTCGGCCGGAACGTAATTCCGAAGCCCGCTGTTTCTCCGTGCCCGCCTGACTCGTTTTCGCGCAACGATCCGTAGACGGATGCCGTGGCGCGGCGCCTCGAATCGCTGCTTACCTGACTGCTGAGCTGCCATTGGGGCGGAATCAGCAGCAGCGGTCCGCCACGCGTTGTGCGATCACTCTGGAACGACTGGTTTCGGGAGAAGTCGATCCGGCCCGACCAGAGATTTTGCAGCTGACCATTGACTCCGGCAAACACGCCGGATCCGACGCGCGTCTGATCGTAGGTCCAGGTGCGCGACACGTTCATGTAGCTCTGGGCCTGCCGGAATGGCCCAATGCCGGTGAGCCAGCGACGGTTCACGCGCCCACCGATGAAGACGCGATCTGCCGACTGCTGAAATCCAACGTCGTTGATTTCGAAACCCGGTGACGTTGCGAAAAAGTCACTACCAACCAGCCATGACCCCGCGACTTTGCCGCCGGAAGCCGAGACTGCGTAACCACTGAGGTCACGGGCTGAAGGATCATACTTCATGTAATCCTGATCGGGCCTCTGGAAATACCGAGCCGATGAGCGCTGCGCAGCCGCAATCGCGATCGAGTCACCGCTGATCCGCGAGCCCGAGAGTGTTCCGCTGATCGCGTACTGATTGCGCCCGAACCGATGATAGAAATCAAGCCCGGCGGTGTGGGCAGTCTCACGAAGAAAATTCAGCGACGGCTCGTCGATGTCGCGAATCACACTCGTTCCCATCAAGCCAAGCCCGGTGCGCCCGCCACGCAGGTCGCGGCGCAGGCTCAGCACGCTGTAGTTCGTGAGCGGCTCGACCACTGACTCGTCGCTGTCTTCACCGGACAGGCGGAATCGCGCTGTTTCCTTTGCGGTGACGGCGTCGAGCAGGCCGACAGACCATCCAGCAAAGCGGCCTGAAAGTTTTGCGGCACCAAGTATCTGCGTAACCTCCGGAACCTCGGAAAACGCGGCGTTGCGCGGGGCGCGACCCGACGGAGGCCGCCCGATTCGCCGCGAGTAGAATAGCTGCGGTGAGCCGAAGATCGTGCCTGTGCTTCCCGCACCAAACCTGAAGAGGTTCGCGCCCTCGACGAAGAACGGACGCCGCTCGTTGAAGTAGGTCTCGAAGACGGTTAGGTTGACCTCGGCTGCATCAGCTTCGACCTGACCGAAATCAGGATTGACCGTCCCTGTAAGAGTCATCGAGTTGCTCACGCCGTATTTGAAGTCCGCGCCGAACTGCAAGCCGCCACTGCTGCCGTCAAAGAACGGACTCGCCTTGTCCGCCGCGGTATCGAAGTCCCCCTGCACGACTGTGTAAGGCATGACCTCAAGCCGATTCCGCTTAGCCGCAGCGAGGTCGCCCAGGGCGTCGAGATGTCCGAAGCGGGATGCAAAGCCTGTCTCGGAGTTTGGTACCCATGCCCATCGCACGGTCTCGCCTGTGCGCAGGATGTAACGCTCGAAGTTCACGCCCCATGTGCCTGACGAGTCTGACGCGAAGCGCAGCTGCGAAAGCGGGATGCGCATCTCGACGGTCCACCCCGCTGAGTCTACTCGGGTCGCCACTTCCCATACCGGATCCCATGACGCATCCGCATTCTGCGAGTCGTTGGATGTCATTCCGTCGAGCTTCACCCCCGCTGCGTTGACCCCGAACTGGAACGCGGTGCGATGATCGTGATACGAGTCGATGGATACTGTGAACGCGTCGCTGTTGGTCTGGCTGTCGCGTCGGCCGAGCCTCGCGACGATCGCGTCCGGCGATGTGTCGTACAGTCTGGCGGCAATGAACAATGCACCGCCGTCGACGGCAACTCTGACAGAAGTACGCTGGCTGGGAGGCGCGCCATCACGAGGCTCCACCTGCGTGAAATCATCCGCGGCGTTGCCACTCTGCCACGTCGCCTCATCGAGACGTCCGTCGATATTGATACGGTCGGCGGATACAGCCGTGATGGAAGGCGGAAGCGCAGCCACGCGGGTTGCTGTCGCGTCAGGCGAGGACGCGGATTGGGCTTGAAGGGCAGGATCACCCGCGAACATCGCGAGTGCGAGTATTGACGTCACACGGTGGAGTTGCATGGGCACATTGAGCAGCAAACGCGTATCGAACGGAAGAGGGCGGAGAACATCCTTCACAGATGCTTACACAGGCCTTACGAGATGGTGCTGAGCGAGAGGGGTGGGTGTGGTTGCCGGGATTGCTGAATGTTTGAAATCGGATTCGATATCACCATGCCCCACCAAGCACCGTGTAGAGTGATATCGAATCCGATGTCAAACCTTCAGCAATCCCGGCAACCACACCCGCCCCTCTCTCCGATCACCACCCTACCCACGTGCTCACCTTGAGCAGCAGCACGTTCGTCGCTGGCAACCGGAACAGGTCGCGGGCATCCGTCCACAGACCATCCTCGCGATTTGTGTCGCGGGCGCTGCCGTTCCGGCCCTGCGACCACACGAGGAACATCGAGCTCCCGGGCCGCATCTCCCACCTCACGACGACGTTGGTCTTGAGCTCCTTCACATCAAATGCAGGGTCTGCCATCAGGAAATCGGCTTTCCCATCGAGATCGCGATCGATTGAATATCCGCTGCCCGATCGCGTGGCATCGACATCAGCAAACCGGGCGCCGAATTGCTTCGCTCGCGCGGACGTAACCTGGCGCAATGTGCCGTATCTGCCTTCGCTCGTGAAAGGCTCAGCGTACACCTGGAGCGACAGGTCACGCGTGAAAGACAGGTTGACGCGCGTGGTCAACGATGCGGTTGTCTGATCGAGTGAACCCGCGAGGTGAACTGGCGTGCCCGAATCCTGGAACTGACCAAGCCACTGCGCCGGATCGTGCGTCCACTGAATCACGGGTTGGATCGACACCTCAGCCCGCGGTGAAGGCCGCAACCTTACGACAGGCGCAATTCGCCTGATGAGCTCACCCTGATCGCCTTTTGTCACGCTTGCAGCGATCGTCGTCGCAACAGTCCGTCGCGGATCGCTTGCTAGCGACAAGCTCAATCTCGATCGTCCGGGAAGCCGGAGGGCGGGACCGCCGCGCAGGATAGTAGGTGACAGCACCGATTGATCGCGACGCGCTGCGCCGGCAAGGAACCACAAATTGTGAAATTCGACGTTGCCATTGAGCTGTGTGCCGAGTCCGGTTTGTTCCCCGCCTTGCGTGAACGACGCCCAGCTGTTCCACCATCCCCACCATTTGCGGAACCGTGCTGGACGAAGGTCCTGGTAGCCGAGCAGAAAGTGCGCGCGTGACACATCGCTGCTCGTGTGGAAGCCGAGGTCGTTCGCGTCGAATCCCGGGCTGATGAGGTGAGCTCCGAGCGAACCCCTCCAGCTGCCATCGTTCTTCCCGATGCTTGTCGTGGCTGAGTATCCGGCGAGTGAGGTTTCACCGGGCGAATAGTCCAGGTGTGTTGCGTCAGGCCTCTGATGACGGTGCACGGAATTTCTGCGTACCGCGTCGACTGCCTGTGCCTCTCCACCTATGCGGCTTCCAATGACTGAGGCCGTCATGTCCCAGCCATCGTTCGGGCCGAAACGGAGGCGGCCGTCGAGACCGCCGACGTATGCGGAAGAGGGAAGCGTCGCTACGTCTTCGTTTATGTTGCGAAGGGTTGCAGTCAGCACGGAACCAAATGCCGCTCTGCCCTGAAGCGCCTCACGGTTGACGCGGAGAACTGAGTAATTGGTTTGCGGCTCGATCATCACGCGGCCGGGATTGTCTCCAGTGACAAACTGCGCGTGCTCGGCGCCAGTGGCTGCGCTCAGCAGCCCGACCGCAAACCCGTTCGATGTCTTGCCCGAGACTTTTGCGGCCCCGATGATGCGGGCTGCCTGCTCAAAGTCGACGTAGTCCGCATTTCCCGGGGGGCGACCCTGGACGGCGCGTCCAACACGTCTCGAGTAGAAAACTTCCTCTGTACCGTGAATCCAGCTCGCTTCCGACATCTCCATCTGAAAGATGTCCGCGCCCTCCACGAAGAATGGCCGTTTTTCGTCGAGGAACGTTTCGAGTCCGGTAAGATTGACCTCTGAAGGATCGGCTTCGACCTGGCCGAAGTCGGGGTTGAGCGTTGCTGTCAGAGTAAGGTCTGTCGTAAGCCCATACTTGACGTCAGCACCAAATGAACTCGCCAGCCGATTGGGGCGATAGAACGGGTTTGCGCGGACACCCGGTTCACGCGTGACGCGCCCAAGCACGTATGGAACGGTTTCCAGCCGCCTCCCGCTCCGTACATCGAGTCCGCGCAACTGGCCGAAGCGTGACACGAATCCGCTGACGGTTGCGGGGAGAGGTGCCCACAATGACAGCTCATTTCTGCGCGCGATGCGACGCGCGAACTGCAATCCCCACGTCTGCCCATCGCCGCTGGCTACCGAGCTGAAACGAAGCTGCGTGAGAGGAATACGGAATTCCGCCTTCCAGCCTGTTGAATCGCGTGTGACGGCGGCGTCCCACACCGCATCCCAGCCTGGCTGCTCATTCCCCAACTCGTCACCGGAGATCGCTGCATCTGATTTTACGCCCGCGGGATTGACTGAAAATCGAAACGCTGTCCGTCGATCGTGATAGGAATCCAGATAGACATGAGCCCAGTCCGAGTATCCGGCGAAGTCCCGTCGCGCGAGCGTCGCCGCAATTGAATCAGGTGCGGAGTCATTGAGGGTGAACGCAATGAATACCGCCGAGTTGTCGTAAAGGACCCGAACTTCAGTCGACTGGGTAGCAGGTGCGCCCGATGATGGAAGATTCTGAGTGAACGCAGTGGCGACTGGCGCGGAGGCCCAGGCAGCTTCGTCGAAGCGTCCGTCGATTCGAATCGGTGTCTGCGCTCGCGTCGCGTTGATTGCGTGGCCCGATTGCGCGCGTGCTGGTGACGCACCGACGATCGAGCAGATCACGAGAAGGGATAATTTGCGCATGTTGGTCGCGGATGGCTGTGAAGGAACGCCCTCTGGTGTTCCTGTAGCCGACACGTATCCCTTTTTTGCCAGTCACCGCGACATGTTCTCGCCAAGGCGGCGTTTCGTTCAGGCAAAGCACAGAATTCCACCGACGAACCGGCTCGCGCCGGAGCCGCGGAAAGCTGTTTCCGTGATCCGGAACTACGGAACGAAAAGGGGGGAGTTGAATCGAGAACTGCCGAGGGACGTGAGTGATCGCGCACGGTCAGCCCGGGTGCCGGATTACACGCATCAATCTTTTGGGGTGACTACGCGACTGCGCAGCGCTTTTCCGTTGCTACCCCAAGTCGATCAAGCCCGCCTCGCGGGACGATGACTTAACGGGGGAAAGAACTCACCCAACTCGGCAGTTCTCGATTTAACTCCCCCTTTTTGGTTCCGTAGTCAGATGGGGCTTGTTAAAGCACGATTCACCGACCATAATTGGATAGCTTAACTAACTAATTAAACTAATGAGACAAAAGGCTCTTCCCGAGAAAGACGGCGATACGGAACGCAGGATCCTCGATGCGGCGCGGATCGTATTCGTGCGACGCGGGACGGCGGGCGCACGGATGCAGGAAATCGCGGAAGAAGCAGGCGTGAACCAGGCGCTCCTTCATTACTACTTCCGCTCAAAGGAGCGCCTTGCCGCAACGGTGTTCAGGGAGGCAGCCTCCAAGTTGCTCCCTGCCGTGCTGGGACTCTTCGGCTCGGAGATCCCGCTCGAGGCAAAAGTTGAACAGTTCGTCCACCTCTATATAGATACGGCGAGGCGCTCGCCCTTCCTCCCGGGCTATGTCCTGTCGGAGATGCATCACCATCCTGAGCGGCTGACCGCGATGCTCGAAGCAGCCGTAGTCGATTTCGTACCGATCGCTGCCGCGTTCCGCACCCGTCTCGCTTCAGAGCTCGAGCAACGCGCAGCAGACGGATCGATTCGCCAGATCGCGCCCGAACAGTTCATCGCAAACATGATCGGGCTCGTCGCAATTCCCTTCGTTGCACGCGCCGCGCTTCGCATCGCCTTCGAGATGGATGACGACGGGTTCGAACGCTTTCTCAATGAGAGACGCGAGACGCTGCCCGCAATCATCCTCAACTCGTTACGGCCATGAGAACTCGCAGCGCGCAAACCTGGATCACGTTGTCGACCGCGCTCGTGCTGAGTGTCGCGCCGGCTGGCACCGGCGCGCAGACCACGCCTCATGAACGGGTGAGTCTCGGCGCACTTCAGGCAGAGGCAATCAGACAAGATCCGCGAGGGCTCGCGATTGATCTCCTGGCAAGGCAGTCTGAGCTCAGACTACGGAACATCCATGCAGAGCGGCTGCCTGCGATCGCGGTCAACGGTCAGGCTCAGTACCAGTCCACTGTCGCATCGATTCCGATAAAGTTTCCCGGGGTCAATATCCCGCTGCCGCCTCACGATACGTACGATGCGAACGTCTCGGCGCGACAAAAGCTGTTCGATCCTGCAATTGCTGGTCGTCGAGGTGTCGAGCGTGCGCAGCTGGCGGAGTCACAGGCGCGAATCAGGTCGATGCTCTTCACGTTGCGTCAGAACGTGAGCGACTCGTACTTCATGGCCCTCGAGCTTCAACTGCAGGCACGGGAAATCGAGTTTGGCATCGCCGATCTCGAGGCGCAGCTTCGCGTCGCAAGCGTCCGCGTGAACGAGGGCGCGGCTTTGCCGAGTGAGCAGAGGATCATTGAGGCTGAGTTGTTGAGGCGGCGTCAGTCGGTTGCAGCGCTGACCGCAAATCGAGATGCGGCACTCGCCGTGCTCAGCGATCTGACGGGCCGTGAGCTGGGCGCAACTGCCGATCTCGCGATTCCCGACCTCACATCCGCAGTGACTGACGCGCGGGCTGTAATTGATCAGACGCGAGCACGTCCTGAATACGAACAGTTCGTGCTGACGCGTGAAGTGCTCGCGCGACAGCGGGCTCTCGCATCAGCTCGCGAGCTGCCAAGAATCTCAGCCTTTGGCCGCGCGGGGTATGGCAGGCCGGGACTCAATCCGCTCGCGAGCGAATTTGACACCTACTGGGTCACGGGAGTGCAGCTCGAGTGGTCGCCCTGGACCTGGGGCGCAGCTACGCGCGACCGGCAGGTTCTTTCGCTTCAGCAGCAGATAGTGGAGCGGGAAGAATCGTCGTTCGCTGGGAGTATTCGACGCGCCACGATCCGCGATCTCGCGACGATCGACCGGTTGACGGCGGCAACCCCTGAGGACGACGCGATCGTGGCCGTGCGCGAGCAGGTTCTGGATGAAGCGCGCCTCAGATATGGCGAGGGTGTGATCACGTCGGCGGAATATGTCGACAGACAGACTGATGTGATTGCGGCCCGCGTTACCCGCGACGCTCACCGCATCGAGCTTGCCCGTGCCCGCGCAAGACTGCTGACAACCCTGGGACTCGAGGTTCGCTGATGCGACTCAAACTTATCATGCTGCTGCTCCCCTCTGTTACCGCATGTGATCGAGAGTCCCCGCCAGATGCATACGGCAACTTCGAGGCAACCGAAGTAGTCGTGTCTGCCCAGACTGGCGGGCAGGTACAGAAATTCGTTCCCGCTGACGGGATGCGCCTGTCGCTCGGCGCTGTCGCGGCTGTGATCGATACGATGACGCTGGTACTCGAGCGCCAGCAGGTTCTTGCTCAGCGGGCCGCAACCGCATCGCGCGGGAGCGAAGTTGCTGCCCAGATCCGTGTACTCGAAGCGCAGCGGTCAGTGGCACTCAGGGGGTATGAACGAACGCGACGCCTTCATGCCCAACAGGCAGCGACCACTCAGCAGCTCGACAATGCTGAACGCGAGTACAGGACACTTCTGGCACAGATCGAAGCAGTGCGCGCGCAGCGTCAAAGCGTTGGGAGCGACGTCGCTTCAACAGAGGCACGAGTCGAGCAGGTCAGCGACAGGATTGCTCGCAGCACTGTAGCCAACCCGGTAGACGGAACTGTGCTTGCCACGTACGCCGCAGCTGGTGAAATGATTCAGGCAGGGCAGCCGCTTTACAAGATTGCTGATCTCGACACTCTGATCTTTCGCGCGTACGTGACCGGTGCACAGCTCTCCGGATTGCGACTTCGGCAGCAGGTCATAGTCAAAGTCGACGATGCGGACGGAGCGCTGCGGACCATCCCTGGAGTGGTGGTGTGGATATCCCCGACAGCGGAGTTCACGCCGACGCCGATTCAGACGCGCGACGATCGCGGCGACCTGGTTTATGCCGTGAAGATCAACGTTCCCAACACCGACGGCTTGCTCAAGATAGGGATGCCGGGTGACGTGACGTTTGGTGGTTCTGCAATAGTTGCAGATCGCAGATGACAGCACCAGTTGTCGTCAGCGGGCTTCGCAAGAACTTCGGTGATAACCTCGCGCTCAACGACATCTCGTTCGAGGTCGCTCAGTCCGAGTTGTTCGGGCTCGTAGGACCCGATGGCGGTGGGAAGACGACGCTGTTCAGGATACTTACGACTCTGCTGATCCCGGATCACGGCTCGGCCACGGTTCTCGGTTTCGATGTTGTGCGCGACTTGTGGGAAATTCGTTCGCGCGTGGGCTACATGCCCGGAAGATTTTCGCTTTACCCTGACCTCAGCGTGAGCGAGAACCTCGAGTTCTTTGCGTCGGTGTTCGGGACGACGGTCAAGGACGGATATTCAGTCATCGAGCCCATCTATCGACAGATCGAGCCGTTCAGGAACAGGCGGGCCGGCTCGCTTTCAGGAGGCATGAAGCAGAAGCTCGCTCTCTCGTGCGCCCTGGTGCACAGACCTGAGCTTCTTTTGCTCGACGAACCGACAACTGGTGTGGACGCCGTATCGCGCCGGGAGTTCTGGGACCTCCTGACTGACCTGAAAGCGTCCGGCCTCACCATAGTCGTTGCCACTCCCTACATGGATGAGGCGAGCCGTTGTGATCGTATTGCTCTCGTGCAGCAGGGCAGTGTACTGGCAATCGCGCAGCCGGCAGCGATGGGGAACCGGTTTCACGGGGCGCTCTTCGCAGTGCGCGGCCGCGACAGATACTCGATGCTTCGCGTGCTTCGGGACTACGAATTTGCCGCGTCCGTGTTTCCCTTTGGCGCGGAGCTTCATTACAGCGACTCGCGGGCTATCGGTGCCGCGGCTGTCACGGCAGAAGTTGAGCATCATCTCCACACGAAGGGTTTCGCGGACGCAGAAGTCGTAAGGATTGAGCCCGGCATTGAGGACACATTCATGTCCCTGATGGGCGAAACTCCCGACGTTGCAGCGTGACCGTTCCGATCGAGGTGCGCGATCTCACCAAGCGCTTCGGCGATTTCACAGCTGTCGACTCGATCACATTCGACGTGCGGGCAGGCGAAGTGTTTGGTTTTCTTGGCGCCAACGGCGCCGGGAAAACGACAGCGATCAAGATGCTGATCGGGCTTCTTTCGCCAACCTCCGGGTCGGCCAGCGTTGCCGGATTCGATGTGCTTACCCAGGCCGACGAAGTTCGGCGGCGCATTGGCTACATGAGCCAGCGGTTCTCGCTTTATGAAGATCTCACCGTGCGCGAGAACATCTCGCTTTACGGTGGCATCTATGGATTGTCTGACGACGAAATCAGGACTCGGTCTGATGACATCACTGCTACTCTCGGGATGATCAAGGTCCGCGATGCGCGCGTGGCTTCGCTGCCGCTGGGGTGGAAGCAGAAGCTTGCGTTTTCGGTCGCGCTCCTTCACGAACCAGCTGTCGTATTCCTCGACGAACCAACCGGCGGCGTCGACCCGATTGCTCGCCGTCAGTTCTGGGAAGCCATTTACGGCGCAGCAGAACGCGGCACGACGGCTTTCGTGACGACGCATTACCTCGATGAGGCCGAGTACTGCGACAGGGTATCGATAATGGTTGACGGTCGGATCGGCGCCATGGGGACACCCGATGAGCTGAAGGATTCTTTCAACGCCGCCACGCTGGATGAAGTTTTCGTGAAGCTCGCGCGCCCCGAACCGACCGTAGCGTGACTGTATCTGTCGGGCATGCTGCCCTCATGGGATTCATGTCGAAGGAAGTCAGGCACATAATGCGCGACCGCCAGACTCTCGTTGTGCTATTGCTGCTGCCGCTCGCGATGGTCGTGTTGTTCGGGTTCGCCCTTAGAAGCGAGCTGAACACAGTTCGCATCGTCGTGGTCGACCCTGCGCCCGACTACGCGACCATCGCACTCCGCTCGCGCTTCGAAGGGAACGGAAGGTTCGAGGTGGTGGGCGTCAGTTCAACCACCCGTGCTGCCGAGTTGCTGTTCCGTCGCGGGGACGCTGATGTCGCGATCGTGTTCGAGCCGGGTTTCGCCAGGGATCTCGCTGCCGGCTCGCGCGCGCGTCTCATGGTCATCAGCGATGCGTCAAATCCGAACATCGGAAGCATGATCGGAGCTTATGCCAGCGGCGTGATCGCTTCATTCCGCACCGATATTGGCGCAACTCCGCCCGGTGTCGAGATCGCGATTACGACGCGGATGCGTTACAACCCGGATCTCGAGAGCGTCAATCTTTTCGTCCCGGGACTCATCGCCCTTGTCCTGACGCTCGTAACGGCATTGATGACGGCGATATCACTGTCGAAAGAGAAGGAGCGCGGGACGCTCGAGGTGTTGCTTGTGTCTCCGCTCAGGCCCTGGCAGATCATCATCGGGAAGGTGCTGCCGTACCTGGTGCTGGCATTGGCTAACGTGGTAACTGCGCTGCTTTCAGCGTGGCTCGTATTCGGCGTGCCGTTTCGCGGAAGCGTCGTGCTCCTGCTCTCAGTGAGTATCGTCTACTCGATGGTTGGCCTCGCACTCGGCGTCGTGATCGCCGCAAGGACGACATCTCAGCGCGCGGCGACACTTGGTGCACTGTCTGGGACAATGATGCCGAACATGTTGCTATCGGGGATGATCTTCCCGATTGCGAGTTTGCCGGGGTGGCTCCAGCCGGTCACATCGCTGGTTCCCGCGAGGTGGTTCATCGAGATATCGCGCGGAATCATGCTCAAGGGAGTCGGTGTCGAGTATCTGTGGCAGAACATACTGATCCTGTTCGTGATGCTTGGCGTGTTGTTGCTAGTTGCGGTAAGGAGCTTCAAGCCGCGGCTCGCCGTATGAGGGCGCTGCGTTTTCTCCTGCGGAAGGAGTTTCTCCAGATCTTCCGCGATCGGATGATTCTCGGGATGGTCTTCATGCTGCCGATGGTGCAGCTGCTGATTCTCTCGAATGCAGCGACGTTCGAGGTGTCTGCCGCACGGTTATACGTTCTCGACTTCGATCACACGCAGATGTCGCGCGGTGTCGTCTCGCGACTTGCGGCTTCCGGAAGATTTATCCCGACCGAGTCGTCGCAGTCGGCAGAACAGGCTGATGATGCAATGCGTGATGGCCGGACCGACCTCATCGTCACCGTTCCGGCGGGATTCGAGCGGGACATCGTTAGAAACAAGCGAGCCTCGGTGCAGTTCATAATGAATGCTGAGGACGGCGGCGCGGCGGGAGTGATGCAGTCGTACGCCGGGCGGATCCTTGCCAGTTACTCCCGTGAGATCGGTGGTGATGTGAACCCGATGCTTGCGTCGGCTTCTGCAAAACACGAGCTGCCTCCGTGGCGAGGGCAGCCCCTGATCGAGGTACGCGAGAGAGGCTGGTTCAACGAAAACCTCGAGTATCTCGATTATATGGTGCCCGGGATACTCGTGGTTCTCGTTACCATGGTCGGCACGCTGCTGACCGCGATGAACATCGTTCGAGAGAAGGAAGCGGGGACGCTCGATCAGCTCAACGTCACGCCGGTGTCGCGGGCCACGTTCATCGCAGCAAAACTTCTTCCGCTGTGGAGTCTTGCGATGTTCGACCTCATCGTCGGGCTCTTGTTAGCTCACTACGTGCTCGGCGTTCCCGTGCGCGGTAATCCGGCGATCATCCTGTTTGCAGCTGCGATATATCTCACAGCCGCTCTCGGGATCGGACTTTGGGTATCGACTATTGCCGAGACGCAGCAGCAGGCGATGTTCGTCACGTTCTCGATCTTGATGGTGTACATGTTGATGAGCGGGCTGTTCACGCCAGTGAGAGGGATGCCTGTCTGGGCTCAGTGGATCGCGCAAGCAAGTCCGGTGATGCATTTCACTGTGCTGATTCGCGCGGTATTGCTTAAGGGTGCGACGCTGATGGATGTTGCGAAGCAGCTGCTGGTGCTTTCCGGAATCGGCGTCGTCGTTCTGTCGCTGGCGGTGAGGCAATACAACAAGCGCGCTGCCTGATCTCCTCAGACGAGCGCAAGAGCCTCGCGCTCCAGAAGTGACTGTTTGCGTTCGACGCCCCAGCGATAGCCGGCAAGGCCGCCGTCACTCCTGACAGCGCGGTGGCATGGAATGATCACTGCGAGGGGATTCGCAGCGCACGCATGCGCGACAGCACGTACGGCCGCCGGTCGCCCGACGATGCGTGCGAGCTCGGTATAACTGATTGTAGATCCCGGCGGAACGGCACGCAGCGCGGTCCACACTGATCGCTGGAAATCAGTTCCGCGAATGTCGAGGTCAGCGTCGATGTCGGAATCACCGGCCTCGATCATGGCGACAACCTTGTCTGCCGTTGCCGTCTGCTCCGTGTTCTGGACGCGGGAAGCGGGGAACCGGTCGCCAAGCTCCGCGCGCAGTTCATCGGCATCGTCGCCGAGCTGCACGGCGCGAATGCCTTTCGTGCTGACGGCTACAAGCACCAGACCGAGCGAGGAATGCCCAAACTCAATCGTCAGCAGGTCGCTGTCTATGTCGGCTGTGTGCATGCCGGTGCTTCTGATCATTTGATTTTCTCGCGAAGATTGTGTGTGCCGATGAACGTACAAGAGGCGCGAGTGTGCATCTGGCCATTATCGGACAGCAGGACTGCGGGTCCTGGATCCGTAAGGGTCCTCAATCAGCAATCGACAGAGCTGTCCGAAAATGGCTGGTGAGTGCCAGATGACGCATTACGTTCCGGGTCATGGATCAGACTCCGGAGTCGTATTACAGCGCGCTCTCTTCGCGTGACCCGCGGTTCGATGGCGTCTTCTATGTTGCCGTGACATCGACTGGCATCTACTGCCGGCCGGTTTGTACTGCAAAGACGCCGAAACCTGCGAACTGCCGTTTCTTCGTCTCGCGTGAGGCGGCGGAGAAACGAGGCTTTCGCCCGTGTCTTCGCTGCAGGCCCGAGCTGGCGCCGGGAACAGCACCTGTCGACGACTCGCATCGCATTGCCGGACTGGTCGCGCAACGAATCGACGAAGGAATGATGGACGGCGGCGGCGGACTCGAGCGAATCGCCAGGCAATTCGGATGGAGCTCACGCCAGATACGCCGCTTGGTGCAGAAGGAGCTTGGCGTATCACCGATCGAGCTGGTGATGACGCGGCGCCTGCTCCTCGCGAAACAGCTCCTCACCGAGACGACGTTGCCGATGACGCGAGTGGCGTTCGCCAGCGGCTTCGCAAGCCTGCGGCGTTTCAATGACGCGTTCGGAACGCGCTATGGTATGCCGCCCAGTCGTTTTCGCAAAGCTGTGATTAACAAAGCAGGTGAGGAAGTCGAGAATACATCGTTCACGCTGCAGCTAGGGTATCGGGCTCCATTCGACTGGCAAGGCCTGCTCGGCTTTCTCGACGCGCGCACGCTGAAGGGAGTAGAGCTGGTCGAGGGGGGACAATATCTCAGGACTGTCGATATCGGTGGGCATTCCGGATGGGTAAGGGTCGGCGATAACCCATCGCGCCGCACGCTCAACGTCGAGTTGTCACATTCTCTCACCCCGGTGCTGCCGGCGCTACTCGGACGCCTGCGCAATCTTTTCGACCTGAATGCAAGGCCCGACGTCATAGCGGCGCATCTCGGAAAATTTCCTCAACTCGCTGCATCCCTCGAGAGAAGCCCCGGCCTTCGCGTCCCGGGAGCATTCGATGGGTTCGAGCTGGCAGTCCGTGCAATACTGGGCCAGCAGGTGAGTGTGAAGGCTGCAACGACGATCGCCGGCAGGTTCTCAGAACGTTTTGGTGCAACTGTATCGACACCCCATCAGGCAATCACGCGCCTTTCACCAACGGCCGCGAAGGTGGCCGCGGCAAGCGTGGAGTCCGTCGCTTCGCTTGGCATTGTGAGCTCTCGCGCGCGCAGCATGATCGGACTGGCCATTGAAGTTGCATCAGGAAGGCTTCAACTCGAGGCAGGTGCGGATCCTCTGGCGACGATGGAACGTCTCATCGCCATTCCCGGGATCGGTGCATGGACCGCGCATTACATCGCAATGCGAGCCCTCCGCTGGCCAGATGCTTTTCCGAAGGAAGATCTGGTTCTCAGAAAGCGGCTCGGCGGTGTCACACCGGCGCTGGCGGAAGATGTCTCACAGGCCTGGCGTCCCTGGCGGAGTTACGCAACCCTGCATTTGTGGAGAGGAGAGCCTATCGGATAGCGTGTCACCGCGACAATCTTTGCCGGGTCACATCAACCTGGTCACGGAGATTGGTCAACGTGCTTCGCTTCCCCCACCGTTTGCTTCTGAGTTCGCAGTGCGCACTCATTCTCGCGTTCGTCGCTGCCCCACTCACCGCGCAGCCATCGGACTCAGCCCTTTTGTCTGCCTTCAGATGGCGCAACATCGGGCCGTCGAGCATGGGTGGCCGCGTCGTCGACATCGAGGCAGTGGACTCAGCATTCGCGACGGTGTACGTCGCATCGGCATCCGGCGGTGTGTTCAAGTCAGTCAACGCCGGCATTACGTGGACGCCGATCTTCGACGACTATCCGTCCGCATCCATTGGAGATGTCGCGCTCTTCCAGTCCAATCCCGAGATTGTCTGGGTCGGCACTGGCGAGGCGAACAACCGAAACAGCGTCGCGTGGGGCGACGGTATCTACAAATCGACAGACGGCGGCAGGACGTTCCGCAACATGGGACTCAGGACTACGCACCAGATTGCGCGCGTCGTCACACATCCGACTGATCCGAACACAGTTTACGTCGCAGCGATCGGCCACCTGTGGGGATACAGCGGCGACCGCGGGCTGTTCAAGACTACCGATGGTGGAGCCACGTGGAACAAGCTCGCCGGCGGACTTCCGAACGACGGCAAAGCGGGATCGACGGAACTCGTGATGGATCCGGCGAATCCCAACGTCCTGTACACTGCGTTCTACGATCGTCTGAGAAGGCCCTGGACGTTCACCAGCGGTGGTCCGAATGGCGGCATCTACAAATCGACTGACGCCGGCGTTACGTGGAGCAAGCTGACCACCGGATTGCCCGCGGGGCCGACGGGCCGTATCGGCCTCGATATCTCGCGAGCGAATCCGCGGATACTGATGGCACTCGTCGAGGCTGAACAGACCAACGACCTCGCTCGCCCTGGTTCCGGCATGTACCGGTCGGAAGACGGCGGAACATCGTGGAAGTACGTGAACACATACAACAACCGGCCCTTCTACTACAGCCAGATCAGGATCAATCCGAAAAACGATCAGCGTGTCTACGTGCTCACCACTCGATTCATGGTTTCCGATGACGGCGGGAAGACGTTGCGCAACGGCAGCGCCGACGAGGAGATACACGGTGATTTTCATGCGATGTGGCTCGACCCGAACGATGGCGATCGCTATTACATCGGCGCAGACAAGGGAACGTCACTGACACATGACCACGGTGAACGATTCGTGTTCCTTGACAACTTCGCGATGGGCCAGTACTACCGCATCGGTGTCGACATGCGCGACCCGTACTACATCTACGGCGGACTCCAGGATAACGGGACGTTTGCCGGTCCCAGCTTCAGCCGCGACTCGCGCGGAATCCTCAACGACGATGCGTGGAAGGTTCACTGGGGCGACGGAATGGATATCCAGATCGACCCGACCGACTGGCGAAAAGTCTATTCGGAAGGAGAGAACGGGAGCTTTCGCCGATACAATCCTGAAACACGCGCCTCCACTCCAGCACGTCCAAGTCCGTCGAACATCGTCAACTACTCCAGCGCGATGGGGACGACGGCGCGCGGAATGGACATGTTCAGATACAACTGGTCAGCCCCGCTTGTAATGTCTCCGCACGATCCGAACACGATCTTCCTTGGTGCCAACCACGTATTCAGGACAACCGACCGGGGGAGCAGCTGGCGCATCATCAGCCCCGATCTGACCACAAACGATTCGGCGAAGACAAAAAACGCGAGTGGTGGCATCACTCCCGACAACACGGGCGCCGAGACGCACGGAACGATCACGTCGATTTCGCAGTCGGCAGTAAATTCCGCCGTTATCTGGGTTGGAACTGACGACGGCAACCTTCAGGTAACGCGTGACGGCGGAGCCACGTGGTCGAACACCCGCTCAGCAGTGCGTGGCGTACCCGCTGGTACCTGGGTCGATCGTGTAGAAGCATCTCATTTCGATCCGGGGGTGGCATACGCGGTCTTCGACGGTCACCGCGATGACAGGTTTTCCACCTGGATATTCAAGACCAGTGATTATGGGCGAACGTGGACCAACATCACTGCAAACATTCCCGACGGGCAGGTGATGCACGTCATACGTGAAGACCTGCGCAACCCGAATCTGCTTTTTGCCGGCAGTGAGTTCGCCGTCTGGGCGAGTCTCGACGGAGGCAGAAAGTGGAACCGTTTCATGAATGGCATGCCGACGGTCGCCACGCAGGATCTCGTTATTCACCCGCGTGACAATGACCTCGTCGCCGGCACGCATGGACGCAGCATCTTCATCGCTGACGACATTACTCCGCTGCAGCAGTTGACGCCTGCAGTGCTCGCAGCGCCCGCGCACCTGTTCGACCAGCGGGTTGCGACAATCTGGGAGAACGTCAGTCGCGGCGGTCAGCGCGGACATTTCTGGTACGCCGGTGAGAATCCGCCATCAGTTTCGCCGAGTGGTTCGCTGGCGCGATCGGGTATGACCAACAGCGCGATCATCAGTTACTACATCAAGGCCTCGCCGGCCGCGGCGACGCTCGAGATCTCGAACGGCCGCGGACTTTCAAGAACTGTCGCGCTTGGCACGACGCCTGGAATCCATCGCTACAAATGGGACCTGACGTTCGTCACTGCTCTGACAAATGAACAGCGTGAAGCGATCACGCGTCGGTTCGAGCAGCTCATTCGTCAGGGCGGCGAAGAAG
>JBBREF010000054.1:0-21376 GCA_038203205.1 Gemmatimonadales bacterium
GTCGCCCCGCAGGTCCCGCTCCCCGCTTCTTTCAGCAACTCGCTCACGCTCATCACTTTGCGGTTTGCTCGGGTCGTTGCGATCAACTCCCCAGAGGACTTTCACCTCCAAGCCAGTGCCCATGCTGGGCACACCAGAAAAGCCCGGATCATAAAGATCCGGGCTTTTTTTTCTCTGTGTCCTCTGCGTGCTTCTTTCTGCGCCCTCTGCTGGAAACTCTGCGCTCTCTTGTTTACCAGCGATAATGCGCAAACGCCTTATTCGCTTCAGCCATGCGGTGAGTGTCTTCCTTCTTCTTCACGGCATTGCCTTCGCCCTTCGACGCGGAAATGACTTCTGCAGCGAGCTTCTCGGCCATCGACTTCTCGCCGCGGCTGCGTGAGAACGTGATGAGCCAGCGCATTGCGAGCGCGGTGCGGCGATCGGGGCGAACCTCGACCGGCACCTGGTACGTCGCGCCACCGACGCGGCGGCTCTTCACTTCGACTGCCGGCTTGAGGTTCGTCAGCGCCTGCTTGAAGATCGTTACACCGCTCTGCGAGGTGCGTGACTCCACGAGATCCATTGCATCGTAGAAGATGCGCTCAGCCGTGGACTTCTTGCCCTGGTACATGATCGCGTTGATGAACTTGGAGACAGTTTGGCTGTCGTAGCGTGCATCAGGCAGGATCGGGCGTTTTACAGACTTCTTTCTGCGGCTCATTACTTCTTACCTCCGGCCGGTGCGCCGGCCTTGGGCTTCTTGGTTCCGTACTTCGAGCGGCTCTTGTTGCGACCGTTGACGCCTGAGGCATCGAGGGATCCGCGAACAATGTGATAACGCACGCCCGGCAGGTCCTTCACACGACCGCCGCGAATCAGCACGATCGAGTGCTCCTGCAGGTTGTGGCCTTCACCCGGAATGTACGCCGTGACTTCGAACGCGTTCGTCAGGCGAACGCGGGCGACCTTGCGAAGCGCGGAGTTAGGCTTCTTGGGAGTCGTGGTGTACACGCGCGTGCAGACACCACGGCGCTGTGGGTTGGCCTGAAGCGCAGGCGCTTTTTCCTTCTTCTTGACGTCGCGGCGACTCTGGCGGACGAGCTGATTGATAGTCGGCATTAAGGCTACAGAGGTTCTCGAAAAATGCCCCGCAGGGTGTGGGCGGGGTAGCCTTGAAGATTAACGCTTTGACGGGGGGAGGTCAACCCAATGGCCGGCAGCGAATAGCACTACTTCCAGCCCTTCATGGACGGAAGGGTGTCCCTCTTCCTGACCCCCTCCTCGAAAGGCCCAAGAAGATGCGCGATGCTGTTAGCATAATAACTGATGAGCCCCCGCCCCTTGGGGAGCACGGCGTATCCCTCCCCCGAGGCGACCAGCATGCGCCTCATGCTCAGCATCTTCCATGCACGCTCAAAGACCTCTTCAACCGACCCCTCGGCCCTGATGGGAGCCGCGTTGAGCTCCGCCAGAACCTCCCGCATGTCAGTGATCCGGCCCAAGAGGCGGTCACGGGAGATAAAATCGCTGTCCAGGGACTGGATCGCCGCGCAGGCCAGGGTCACGGGCGTCACCGGGATGATCGCCCCGATCCGCGACATCATGTCGTCGCACAGCTCCTGGACACACGCGAGCCGCTCGTGGCGGGGAAGTTCGAAGAGGTCATCGCCCCTGCTCAGCTGCGCATCGAACCATGGCTTGAGCGGTACCGGTTCACCGATCGCGACCGCCGCCCGGCCGTAGCGCTTCCATCGCCTCGCCACCAATCGCCCCAGATTCCACCAGACGTAGCGCGACACTTCCGAGATCTGGGCCGACCTCGGCGGCGTTCGCTGACCACGTGTGACGGCCAGCTCCCGAAGCAGCGACCGGTCTTCCAGCACCCTGTCGTAGTTGATGGCGACGGGCACCATGTATATCCGGTCGCGATACCCGGGGTCGCGCGCGACACCGATTACATAATCGAGCAACCCGATCTTGGCCGAATGCAGCTTGCCGTCACGGCTGAGTCCGCCTTCGGGGAATATTCCCTGCGTCACGCCGTTCCTGGTGATCAGCTGGACATATTGCTCGAGCACGGTGTGATAGAGTGGCTCGCGAAACTTCCGGCGGATGAAGTACGATCCAAAGCTCTTGAAGATGTACTCGAGCGGAAACGCCCTCGCCCATTCTCCAACGGCGTAGGAAATCGCCACGCGGCCGGTGAGGACATAGCCGACGAGCACGTAGTCAGCGTTCGACCGGTGATTCATCAGGTATACGACAATGGCGTCCTTTGGCAGCGACGACGCTCCGCGGTCGCCGTGCTGTTCGACCGATACCCGGTAGAAGAGATTCAACAGTGACCGGCTCACGAAGTATCCGAACCGGTAATAGGCGAGGATGTTGAAAAACGGGACGATCTCGTCGATGTAACCCGCAACCGTGCGCCAGACTGCCTCAGGCGCCAGCCCGTGTTCCTTCGCATGCGTGCCCACCGCCTTCGCAATGACGGGGTCGCCGAGCAGCGTTTCGGTGATTCGTCCCTTGGCAGTGAGCTTGAACCGGTCGAGCTTCGCGCCCCGTTCGTGAACCGACCGGAGCGCACTTCTGTTCAACTTTCGCCTGAGGAATTCCAAGACCATGCCGATGGGGGCGCTGCAGTAGTTTTCAGTGCGGGTCAAGCAGATTCTACAACTGTAGCCTCACGACCGCAAAGCAAGCCAACCGGGTCCGATCTTGAGCATGATCTTTCGACTTCTCCCTGCCTTCCTCGTGCTACCGAGTCTCGTCGTCGCGCAAGAGCGCGCCCCCGCCCCTGCCGGCGCTGCCCTGCTCACGCGCGCAAATGCGCCGCTGACGCGATTGCCGGCTCAAATTCCGGCAAAGGGACCGACGGCTCTTCACATCCAGATACTGCTCGATCGGGCTCATTTCTCGCCCGGGATCATAGACGGCGCATGGGGGAACAACGCAGCCCGTGCACTTGCCTTCTACGCAGACCCCGGAGGCAATGCGCGGTTGCTCGGACGCACGCCACCGGGACTCTCGACCGTGGACAAGGCGACATACGACCGACTGGTGCGCGCCGCTGGCGCGAAGCCGCTCCTTCGCCGATACGTCATTACGAAGGCTGACGTCGCCGGACCTTTCACAGAAATCCCGGCAAAAGTATACGACCAGGCGAAACTGAAATGCCTGTGCTACTCGTCTGCCGCTGAAGCGATCGCCGAACGTTTTCACACGTCAGAGGCGCTGCTTTCGCAGCTAAATCCAAGAGTGCAGCTGAAGACATTGAAGGCTGGCACGGCCCTGCTCGTCCCGAACGTGCTCGAGGAAAACGTTGCGTCACCGATGGATACAGTGATCGTCTCGAAGCTGATTATCTCGAAGAGTGGCTTCTGGGTTCACGCAATCGACGCCGCGGGAAGTATCATCGCGCACTATCCGTCAACGCTCGGGGCCGGATACGATCCATCTCCCACGGGGAAGCTGACCGTCACGTACGTTGCGCGTGATCCCGCATTTCACTATCAGCCGAAACTGTTTGCCGACGTTGCTGACAGCGAACCCGAAGCAAGACTTCCGCCCGGACCGAACTCCCCGGTTGGCCGCGTCTGGATGTCGCTCTCGCGCAAGCACTATGGAATACACGGGACTTCTTCTCCCGGGACGATCGGATATGCTGCATCACACGGTTGCGTGAGGCTCACCAACTGGGACGTGCTTCAGCTCTCGGACTTCATATCGCCGGGGACCCCTGTAGAGTTTCATTGAGGCCCGGCAGGCGGAGTGCAATTCGTCGCGTTTCAGAGGAGCGGCGAGTGAAGTATCATGTATGCGGTGCGCGCAAATATATGGAATAGCCTGAAACCCCGCCGACGGCATCGGCGGGCCCGACTGGGTGTGCCGGGTATCCTCGTCGCGGTCGCCTTCCCGGCGACTGCCATTGGCCAGCAGCAACCAACACCTGGCCCGGAAGTGTCCATTCCTGCGCTCGACTCGGCGATGAGCGCCGGAATGCGACGGGATGGAATAACTGGCGGCGCGTACGTTCTCGTAGTGAACGGCCGGATGGTCGCATCCCGCGGGTTCGGTGTCGCGGATGTCCGCACCCGTCGTCGAGTCGATCCCGATGTTACGATGTTCGGCCTCGCTTCGACGTCGAAGCTCCTTACGGCGATCGCCGCCGGGAGGGTCGCGCGCGATGGCAACGTGGATCTCGACGCGCCAATCGCGCCCTATTTCACTCGATCGCCGTTGAGAGATCGCCTCGACGGTGTGACTCTCTCGCAGCTCCTGACGCACACCGCGGGGTACGATGATCCGACGATTGGATCGGGAGCACGGTCTGCTCGCGAGCTGATCCCGCTCGAGTCATATCTGGATCGAGTGCTGACGCCGCCGTGGATTCCGCCCGGCACCAGCACCTCCTACTCCAATGCGGGTGTCGCTCTCGCCGGACATCTCCTTTCGATGGCAACGGGGACGGCGTTCCCCGCCCTTGTCGACTCGCTGGTGCTGAGGCCGTTTGGAATGCGCGCGACGAGCTTTTCGCAACCATTGCCCGCCGGCTTCGAGTCAGCGCGAGCCGTTGCTTATGAAGGAAGCCGCGAAGTGCCGCGGATCTACTTCAATGATTCGCCCGCATCGGCCGCGTTCGCGACGCCGCACGACATGGGATTGCTGATGGTCGCGCTCCTTGCCCCGGCTTCGTCCAGTGACAGCGCGGTCGCGGCATCACTCTTCTCTCGTCGCTTTGCGAATCATCCAGCGATTCCGGGAGTGACTCTCGCTTTCCGCGAAAGCATGGACGGCGATGCGATTTTCGAACACGGTGGCGACTGGCAGGATTACAGCAACTCCCTGTATCTCGACAGGCGCTCCGGGACTGGGCTCTTTGCTGTGTTCTCGAGTGGCGAGGGTGGACGGACAGCGCTCGACCTGTGGTCGTTGGTTCGAGAGGAGCTTCCGGCGCGAGCCAACAGATACACATTCACGCAGGGTGTGGCTGTCGCGGCTGGGCCGGGGCGATGTGCGAAAGTTGATGGTACCTATCGCGATACTCGAATGTCCCGGCAAACGCTGGCGAAGCTGGGAGTGCTCACCGGTGACGTGCGCCAGGTCACGGTTCGTATTGCACCACCGGGAATAGTCATCGGCGATCGCACGTATCAGGAGATTGGTGGAGGACTCTTCCAGTCCGACAGCGGGCGAACTGTTGCGTTCAGGTGTGAAAATGGTGGCGAAGCATCTCACATGTTCTTCGGCCGCGCGCCGTCGTCAACGTATCGTCGCGTTGCGGCGGGTGAGAGCCGCGGTGCGCAGGGAGGATTGCTGATAGTCGCCTTGATTGCGGCGATCGCGGCAGTAGTGGCCGATGTACGACGTCGCCGCCTTGGCACCCATGTTCTCGACAACGTCGCACGAGGACTGCGGATCGTATTTGGCCTCGCCGCCGTACTCCTGTTTCTCGGGATAATCGCCCTTCTCGTAACCACAAACCCGTGGGAGTTTCAGTACGGCATCCCGGCAAACATCGCGACACTGTCAGGTCTTGGACGCTTAATCGCAGCAGGTGCAGCGACCGCGCTCGTCGCCTCTCTCGTTGCGCTAGTGAGGCCACGCGCGGCATCAGGGATTCTTGAGGCAATGCTTGGCATCCCGGTGGTGCTGCTGATTGTGCTGATGGTTCAGTGGAATCTGATCCAGTGAATTCTCTCTGTTGCTACTGCGGAAACTGCAAAAATGGAAAGGAGTGGGGTGAGTTGTCACGATGGGCGTGAGGTTGCTCTTCGCGTGTCGTCACGTTCCGGGCGCTCATCGGCGAACGCAACTACGCATGGGAGGGAGGTTTTGGAGGTGCAGGAGGTACAGGAGGTACAGGAGAGGCCTCATTCGCAAATCGAATCACCCCTTCCCCAATGCCTCGTTGCGGCGAGCTACGAGCGGTTCTGTAGTTACCCCAAAGTCGAGTTCCGAGACGTGCTGAGACGAATCGTGCGACCGGAAGCAACTTTGCTCCAATACCTCCCGCACCTCCAAAACCTCCTCCCCTATGCGTAGTCGCTTTTCGCCCTGTGATGCGGCCAGCAAAATACGATAGCGAGGGGCGAAGCCGGCAAGACCCCAACCGAGCGTCATAAGGAACAACAACAAGAAGGGGGGAAGAGCGTATCGCTCTTCCCCCCGCTTGTTGTTTCGACCACCTGAAACGATTCGCCTTGTGCTAGACCTCGTCGTCGAGCGGAGCAAAGCCCTTCGGCAACGCTCCCGCCTTCGGAAGCAGGTCATCCTCGAGATCCGGCTCCGCGAGAATCTCCGCGATCGACGGCTCAGCAAACACCTCGGGCTCCGGCGGAACCGGCGCTCCCTCGATGTCAACTTCCTGGTAACGGTACATACCCGTTCCCGCAGGAATGAGGTGACCGATGATGATGTTCTCCTTCAAGCCCATCAACTCGTCTCTCGCACCACGAATCGCAGCGTCAGTCAGAACACGCGTCGTCTCCTGGAACGATGCCGCCGAGATGAACGACTGCGTCGTGAGACTCGCCTTGGTGATTCCAAGAAGCAGCGGCTCAGCCGAGGCTGGCTCGTTGTTCTTCTTGCGGGCCTTGTCGTTCGAGTCGCGGAACGCCTGCTTGTCCACGTGCTCGCCTTCGAGGAACGCAGTATCACCTGACTCGAGAACACGCACCTTCTGGAGCATCTGCCGCACGATCACGCCAATGTGCTTGTCGTTGATCTTCACGCCCTGCAGGCGGTAAACCTCCTGCACTTCGTTCAGCAGATACTCCTGAACCGCGCGCGGTCCCTTGATGCGAAGAATGTCGTGCGGGTTGACCGGACCTTCAGACAAACGATCTCCGGCGCGCACGCGATCTCCCTCGTGCACTCGAAGGTGCTTGCCTGCGCCTACCTCGTACGTGTGCTCCTCTGACTGATCGTCAGCAACGGGCTGTCCATTCTTCATCATCGTCGGACGAACGAAGATCTCACGCTTGCCGCGCTTGATGTCTCCGAACCTCACGACACCGTCGATCTCCGACACGGTCGCCGGATCCTTCGGCTTGCGCGCCTCGAACAACTCGGCAACACGCGGCAGACCACCGGTGATGTCGCGCGTCTTGTACGCCTCGCGGCTCACCTTGGCCAGAATGGTACCTGCGGTGATGCGCGCGCCATCCTTTACAGTCAGCTGCGCACCAACCGGCACGACGAAGTCGCGAAGACGCTTCTCCTTCGCACCCTTCGTCTCCCAGATCTCGATGTGCGGATGCAACTTCTTGTCGCGATCCTCGATAACGACTGTCTGGCGAAGACCTGTCAGCTCGTCGAGCTCCTCGGACAGAGAAACCTCGTCCTCGAGGTCCACAAACCTGATCACACCCTCTACGTCCGAGATGATCGGATTCGAGTACGGATCCCACGTGAAGATGATCTGATCCTTCTTCACATCTTCCCCGTCCTTCACCATCAGCGTCGCACCAAGCGGAACCTGGAGTCTCGCGCCAACCTTGTTGTCACTCGCCGCGCGGATCGTGAGCTCACCCTCGTACGACGTGACGATCTGCAGTCCGTCGGCGTTGGTGACTGAGATGAGACGGTCGCCATACTCGATGACACCATCCACCTTCGACTTTCTCGCCGTCTGCTCGGCGATACGGGCTGCTGTTCCACCGATGTGGAACTTACGCAGCGTGAGCTGCGTGCCCGGCTCTCCGATCGACTGCGCCGCGATAATGCCGACTGCCTCGCCCTTGTCCACCATTCCCATGGTGGCCAGGTTGCGGCCGTAGCACATCTGGCAGAGTCCGCGCTTCGCTTCGCAGGTAAGAACGGAGCGAATACGAACCGTCTCCAGTCCCGACTCCTCGATCGCCTGCGCAACATCCTCGTCGATCAGCTGTCCGGCTTCCGCCATCAGCGTGCGACGTCCTGACTGATCTGTCTCGTGCGGATCCTCGATATCCTCGGCCGCAACTGTGCCGACGATACGCTCGGCCAGCGGCTCGATGATGTCCTCGCCTTCCTTCAGCGCGCCGACTTCCAGACCGAGGATCGTACCGCAATCCTCTTCCGTGATCGTCACGTCCTGAGCGACGTCGACGAGACGGCGCGTGAGGTAACCAGCGTCAGCCGTCTTGAGGGCGGTGTCAGCGAGACCCTTACGTGCACCGTGCGTCGAGATGAAGTACTCGAGTACCGACAATCCTTCGCGGAAGTTAGACTTGATCGGGCTTTCGATGATTTCGCCGATGCCTCCCGTGAGCTTCTTCTGCGGCTTCGCCATCAGTCCGCGCATACCGGCGAGCTGACGGATCTGGTCGCGCGATCCACGTGAGCCTGAATCGAACATCATGAACACGGGGTTGAAGCCGTCGTTCGACTTCGCCATCGCGCGCACCATCGCATCTGCGATGTCTGAGTTCGCGTGGGTCCACGTGTCGATCACCTTATTGTAGCGTTCGCCGTTCGTGATGTTACCGGTCTGGTAGGCGCGCTGGAAACGCTCGACGCGCTCCGTAGCTTCCTGCAGCAGCGGCTCCTTCTCGGCCGGAATGTGCAGATCCTCGATACCGATCGAGATTCCGCCACGCGTTGCGTTGCGGAAGCCGAATTCCTTGAGACGATCGAGGAACGGCACCGTGCCCTTGAGACCCGTTCTCCGATATGACTCGAAGACAAGCTCGCCAAGCGCCTTCTTCTTCATGTCCTTGTTCTGGAACGGCAGCTCGGGCGGGATGATCGCGTTGAACATCGCGCGACCCGCTGTCGTGTCGACCCAGCGTGCGCCCTCGAAATCGTTGACCCAGTACTTGATCGGCGTGTGGAACGAAAGCCTGTTCTGAGCGAGGCCAACTTCCACTTCCGCGACATTGCTGTAGCGGCGCGCGTTCTTCACGACCTTCTCGAAATCAGCCGCAGCCTTCGTTGCGAAGTAGCAGCCGAGCACGATGTCCTGGCTGGGCTCTGCAACTGGGCGTCCGTCAGACGGCTTCAGAATGTTGTTAGACGACAGCATGAGCAGGCGGCACTCGAGCTGCGCTTCGAAGGAAAGCGGAACGTGCACTGCCATCTGGTCACCATCGAAGTCAGCGTTGAACGCTGCGCAGACGAGCGGGTGAATACGGATGGCCTTGCCCTCGACGAGCACTGGCTCGAAAGCCTGGATGCCGAGGCGGTGAAGGGTCGGAGCGCGGTTCAGGAGCACCGGGTGATCGCGAATGATCTCTTCGAGGATCTCGTAAACCTCGGGAGATTCCTTCTCCACGATCTTCTTGGCGCGCTTTACCGTCTCGGCGATGCCCTTCTCGACGAGCTTGTGAATGATGAACGGCTTGAAGAGCTCCAGTGCCATCGCCTTGGGCAATCCGCACTGGTGAAGCTTCAGCTCGGGACCGACGACGATGACCGAACGGCCAGAGTAGTCGACGCGCTTTCCAAGCAGGTTCTGCCGGAAGCGGCCCTGTTTTCCCTTCAGCATGTCCGACAGCGACTTCAATGGACGCTTGCCGCGGCCACGGATCGCCTTGGAGCGGCGGCCGTTGTCGAACAATGCATCGACTGCCTCCTGGAGCATTCTCTTTTCGTTGCGGAGAATGACTTCAGGCGCGCGGTGCGAGATCAGCTTCATCAACCGGTTGTTGCGGTTGATTACGCGGCGATAGAGATCGTTCAGATCCGACGTGGCGAAACGGCCACCATCGAGCGGAACGAGCGGACGGAGATCCGGCGGAATTACCGGGACCACGTCCATGATCATCCATTCTGCCTTGTTGCGAGTCTGGTTGTCACCAGAGTTGCGGAAAGCATCGACGACCTTGAGCCGCTTGAGCATCTGCTTCTTGCGATGCTGCGAGCCCTCGTCGACGAGTCCGGCGCGGAGTGTCTCCGCAACCTTGTCGACGTCGATACGCTTGAGCAGCTCGCGAACAGCGGGCGCGCCGATATCAGCGAGGAAAGCGTTGTCGTTTTCATCCTTCGCTTTCTGCTTCAGATCGAGATAGCGATCTTCATCGAGGAGCTCGTTCTGCGTGACTTCCTGCTTGCCCGGCTCGATTACGACGTAGTTCGAGTAGTAAACGACCTTCTCGAGATCGCGCAGCGTCAGGTCCACGAGGTTGCCCATCGGACTCGGAAGAGTCTTGAAGAACCAGATGTGGGCGACGGGCACGGCGAGCTCGATGTGTCCCATGCGCTCGCGCCGAACGCGAGCCAGGGTCACTTCGACGCCGCAACGGTCGCAGATGACTCCGCGATAACGGATTCTCTTGTATTTGCCGCAATGACATTCCCAGTCCTTCACGGGTCCGAAGATCCGCTCGCAGAAGAGACCATCCTTCTCCGGCTTGAAGGAGCGGTAGTTGATGGTTTCGGGCTTCAGTACCTCGCCCCATGACCACCACGTGCGGAGACCCGACATCTCGAGTCTCTCACGCTCCTTTGGATCCTTCGGTCCGCGCATCTCCTCGGGTGAGGCGATGCGGACCTGGATATAGTCGAACGACGACGCGCGTGTTTCGCGCGAGCTGCGAAAATCAATCATCTATTACTCCTCGCTCCCGTTGCTGTTGCCGATGCCGGAGCCACTGTTACCGAGCCCGTAGCCGCTCGTCACGTTCGCTCCCATGCTCACGTGAATACCGAGCGCTTTCAACTCCTGCACGAGCACGTTGAACGATTCCGGAATTCCGGGCTCCGGAAGGTTCTGTCCCTTCACGATTGCCTCGTAAACCCTCGACCGTCCGTTCACGTCGTCAGACTTGACCGTGAGAATTTCCTGCAGCGTGTGCGCCGCGCCATAAGCCTCGAGCGCCCACACTTCCATCTCTCCAAAACGCTGTCCACCGAACTGCGCCTTACCCGCCAGCGGCTGCTGCGTAACGAGTGAGTACGGTCCGATCGATCGCGCGTGGATCTTGTCATCGACAAGGTGCGACAGCTTGAGCATGTAGATCTCGCCGACTGTCACCGGGTTCGAGAACGTCTCACCCGTACGGCCATCACGCAGGCGAACCTTTCCACCAGCCGATATTCCGGCGAGGCGCATCAGTTCTGCCGCGGCAAGGTCGACATCGATATCTGACTTCTTGCCGAGCGTTGCGGCGAGTGCCGGCAGCTCGAGTGATGCGAGCAGCGACGACTCATCTGTATCTCTGCGCTTCTGGATCTGGTTCGCCGCAGTCTTGTAATGCGCCTTACCTGTGGCGGAGAGCTCCTCTACATCCTCTGCTCCATCGGCGCTCTCTGTGTTCTTGTGGAAAGCGATCTGGTTATCGAACTCACCGTACTCGCGCTCCGTCAGCTCCTTCGCGGCAGCCGAAATGAAGTCACGAATCCGGTTGTAGACATCGCGCGTTTCAGCGCTGACTCCGCGCTTCGCGAGATCGTTCATCGTCGCGTCAGCGAGCAGCTCAACCCTGTCCTCACCAGCGAGATCATGGCGCGTGTCGGCGATGATGCCGCGGATCTCCGGGTCACTGATCGTGACACCAGGCGTCCGCAGATCGAGAGCATCCCTCACCCACGTCACTGCCGCGAGCTTGAGAAGCAGTCCGATCTCACGCTCATTCGCTCCCTGGAAGACCGGAGTCTTCGCATAGAACCCAAGCAGTCTCGCCGCCCATCCAAGATGGGTCTCGAGAATCTGCCCGACGTTCATACGGCTCGGCACGCCGAGCGGGTTGAGAACGATGTCGACCGGCCGTCCGTCTGGAAGGAACGGCATGTCTTCTTCAGGAACGATACGGGCAACGATACCCTTGTTGCCGTGGCGTCCTGCCATCTTGTCGCCGACCGAGATCTTGCGCTTCTCGGCCATATAAACTTTCACAAGCTGGATGACGCCCGGGGGCAGCTCATCCGGCTGAAGCACTCTGTCGATTCGCTCTTCCGCCTTCTCCTCGAGCTTCGCCTTCTCGTCGTTGGCGGCTTCGATGATCGTGCGGATCTTCTCGTTCATCGTCTTGTTCTCGACGCGGAACGTCTTGAGATCGAGCGATGCAAGCTTGAGATCCTTGAGGACCGCCGGCGTGAGCTTCGTGCCGGCAGTAATTGCTTCCTCGACCGTGCCGCTCTTCAGTGCAAGCGCGACAGTCTGGCCGTCGAGCAGGTCCTGCAGCTCGGCGTCGCGGACGTCGTTGACACGGATCTTCTCCTCGCCTTCGAGGCGGCGGATCTCACCGATTCTCTCACCGCGATCTTTTTCAACGACCTGGTCGTCGACGCGCGAGAAAATCTTGACGTCGATGACGACGCCTTCCATTCCCGGCGGGACCTTGAGTGATGAATCCTTCACGTCCTTCGCTTTCTCACCGAAGATTGCGGTAAGAAGCTTCTCTTCAGGAGAAAGCTCCGTCTCACCCTTCGGCGTGATTTTTCCGACGAGGATGTCGCCCGGCTTCACGTGCGCGCCGATGCGGACGATGCCGCGCTCGTCCAGATCCGTCAGCGCTTCTTCAGCGACGTTCGGAATTTCACGCGTGATCTCTTCCTGCCCGCGCTTGGTGTCGCGCACGTGCAGTTCGAGCTCCTGAATGTGGATGGACGAATAGACGTCTTCCTTCACCAGTCGCTCGGAAAGAACGATTGCATCCTCGAAGTTGTGTCCGTACCAGGGCATGAATGCCACTGTGACATTTGCGCCGAGCGCGAGCTGGCCGAACTCTGTCGAAGCTCCATCGGCGAGCACTTCACCGGCCTTCACCCGCTGACCCTTGCTGACGATCGGGCGCTGGTTGATTGCCGTGTCCTGGTTAGTTCTCCAATACTTCTTGATCTTGTACCGATCGTGCTGCGTCAGGCGGGAGAGAGGACGGTCGCCGTCCTTCTTCTTTCCTTCCATTCCTGTGCCGGTGTCGACGATGATCTCGTCAGCCGTCACGCTCGTCACGGTGCCTGAGCGCTGCGCGATGATGACCGCGCCTGAATCGCGCGCGACCTTCTCCTCGAGTCCGGTGCCAACGAGCGGCGTGCGCGGATTGAGAAGCGGAACTGCCTGCCGCTGCATGTTCGATCCCATGAGCGCGCGGTTGGCGTCATCGTGCTCGAGGAACGGGATCAGCGCGGCCGCGATCGACACGAGCTGCTCCGGCGCAACGTCCATGTACTCGATGCGAGTCGGGTTGACGAGCGGCACGTCACCACGCTGGCGGCAAAGCACCAGATCCTCGACGAATGAGCCGTCGGGGTTCAGGCGCGCGTTTGCCTGCGCGATGATGATGTCTTCTTCCTTGTTCGCGTCGAGCCACGAGATGTCCTCTGTAACCTTGCCGTTCTTAACGACACGGTAAGGCGTCTCGATGAAGCCAAGATCGTTGACCTGCGCGAAGCAGGCGAGCGACGTGATGAGTCCGATGTTCGGACCTTCAGGCGTCTCGATCGGGCACATGCGGCCGTACTGCGAATAGTGAACGTCACGAACCTCGAAGCCGGCGCGCTCACGTGTGAGTCCGCCAGGTCCCAGCGCCGAGAGGCGACGCTTGTGCGTCAGCTCAGCGAGCGGGTTCGTCTGATCCATGAACTGCGACAGCTGCGACGACCCGAAGAATGCCTGGATCACCGCGCTCACCGTACGCGCGTTCACGAGATCGTCGAGCGAGATCTTTTCAGGATCCGTATTGATCGACATGCGCTCCTTCACGAGGCGCGCCATGCGGGAAAGACCAACGGAGAACTGGTTCGCGATCAGCTCGCCGACTGAACGGATGCGGCGGTTACCGAGGTGATCGATGTCATCGGTGTATCCGCGTCCCTCGTGCAGCTCCATGAGGTAACGGATGATCGCGACGAAATCCTCCTTCGTCAGAACCGTCTCGCTTGCGGGGCGGTTCGTGAGGAGGCGCTGATTGATCTTGTAACGACCGACGCGGCCGAGGTCGTAGCGCTTCGGCGAGAAGAACAGTCGCTCGAGCGCCTGCTTGGCCGTCTCGCGGTTGGGCGCATCGCCCGGCCGGAGCAGCGAGTAGATCTGCTTGAGTGCTTCCTCTTCAGCGTGCGTCGGATCTTTCGCAAGCGTGTTCTTGATCAGCATCGACTCTGCACGACCCGATGTGACGAACACCTGAACCTTGTTGATCTCGTTCTTCCTGATGCGCTTGATCAGCGTGTCGGTGAGCTTGTCACCACACTCGGCGATCACTTCGCCAGTTTCGTTGTCGACGACATCGACGGCGATAATGCGGCGGCCGTCGGCGCGTTCTCCACGCTCGATGGCATCCATCTCGTCGCGGAGATCGATCATCGTATATGAAGCGAAGACTTTGACCTTGTCGATCTTGAGGCGACGGAGGCGGTTAAAGACTTCTTCAGTCAGCTCATCGCCTTCCGACACGGCGAGCTCAGACTGGTCCCGCTCGAGCTGAGTGCGTGCCTTTTTCGTCTTGAGTCGCGGCGCGTCAGGATCCACTGCTTCACCGGCGAGCGTAATGTTCTCGGCGATGATGGCTCCGAGTACTTCGCGCTGGTCCGTGCGGCTCTCACGCTTCTTGACGAGGTCGAGCTCACGCTCGGCGAAGAAGAGGCGGAGGATCGACGAGTTGGTTCCGTAACCGAACGCGCGGAGAAGCGCGGTCGCCGGGAACTTCTTCTTCTTGTCGATGTGGACGTAGATGACGTCGTGAATGTCGACGGTGAACTCGACCCATGATCCGCGGAACGGGATGATGCGCGCCGAGATGAGGCGCTGTCCGTTCGGGTGGGTGGACTCCTCGAAGACGACGCCTGGCGAACGGTGCAGCTGGCTCACGATGACCCGCTCGGCTCCGTTGATGACGAAGGTTCCGAGAGGCGTGAGGAGCGGCAGCTCACCGAGATAGACTTCCTTCTCGATGATGTTCTTGGGACGCTTGCCGGCTTCCGTCTCCTCGAAGATGACGAGCTGGAGCGTTGCCTTGAGGGGCGCCGAGTAGGTCATGTCGCGCTCGATGCATTCGGCGACTGAGTACTTGGGATCCCCGAGCGTGTAGCTCTTGAACTCCAGCGAGAAATTCTCGTGGACGTCGGTTATGGGGAAGAGGTCCTTGAAGACACGCTCGAGCCCGATATCCTCGCGGTTCAGAGAGGCTGCATCAAGCTGGAGCAGCGACTCGAACGCCTGAGTCTGGATGTCGAGCAAGTGGGGCATGTTCATGCCCTGATCGAGCTTCGCGAAAGAAATTTCCTTCATCAATTCTGGCATATTCACCTACTGGGCAGGCGCAAACAGCCCCATCCCGGTGGCCGGCGAAATTTTCGCTGGACCGGTTGGAGCGGGCGGACAGACTTCAGTTGTTGGGCGACGCGGAATTCGATGCATATCGTCGAAGAGAGAGTGAGGGTGGAGGTGTCCGGCCGGCGTACGACGCCGGCCGGTGTTCCTCGAGCCCTTACTTCACTTCGACTACTGCGCCCTGCTCTTCAAGCTTGGCCTTCATCGCGGCGGCTTCGTCCTTGGTGACGGCCGTCTTGACAGCGCTCGGGGCGCCATCGACGAGGTCCTTCGCTTCCTTCAGACCGAGGCCGGTCAGCTCGCGCACGACCTTGATGACCTGGATCTTCTTCGCGCCGGCTTCCTTGAGCATGACATCGAACTCAGTCTGCTCTTCGGCTGCGGCGGCGGGTGCGGCACCGGCTCCGCCAGCGGCGGGAGCGGCCGGGGCAGCGGCACTGATTGTAACGTTGAACTTGCTCTTGAACGACTCGATCAGCTCGGCGAGCTCGAATACCGACATGTTGCCGATTGCTTCGAGAATCTCGTCCTTGCTCATGGTTGCGTTGGCCATTTTAGTATTTCTCCAAGGTGATATTAGGCGCCTTCGCGCTGTGACTTGAGCGCGTCGAGCGCGCCTGCAAACATGTAAAGAAGCCCGTTGAGCGCGCCTACGAAGGCGGCCATCGGGGACTGCAATCCGGCACCAAGTTCTGCCAGCATCTGCTCACGCGATGGTAGCGACGCGAGCTGCTTGACCTGAGCGGAGTCGATCGACTTTCCTTCGAGCAGTCCGCCCTTGACGGTTGGTTTCTGCTCGAACTCCTTCGCGAAATCCGTGAGCACCTTGGCGGCTGCAACAGGATCCTTGCCCATCACCAGACCTGTCGGGCCCTTGAGGCGCTCGCCGACGAGTCCGCTCTCGTTGACCGCGCGAAGCGCCAACGTGTTCTTGATCACGACGTAGTCGACGCCTGCGCGCTTGAGGCGGCGGCGGAGCTCCGTCATGCGCTTCACGTTGAGGCCCGTGAAGTCAGTATAGTAAAGAGACTTCGCTCCCTGGAGCTTGTCTCTGAGATCGCTGACCATCTGCTCCTTTTCGGCTCTTTTCATGATCGGTTACCGGTAAGGAGTTGTATCGATTGCAACGCCGGGGCCCATCGTGCTCGAGATGGCTACCGTGCGGACATACACGCCCTTCGCCGCTGCCGGCTTGGAGCGGATGATCTGATCCATGAACGCAGTGAAGTTCGTCTCGAGTGCTTCCGACTCGAACGACACCTTGCCGATGGCTGCGTGGACGTTGCCGCTCTTGTCTACGCGGAACTCGATCTTTCCAGCCTTCACCTCGCGGACTGCGCGCGCGACGTCGAACGTCACCGTGCCGGCCTTGGGGTTTGGCATGAGACCACGCGGTCCGAGCACCCGTCCAAGTGCGCCGAGCTGGCCCATTTGATCGGGGGTTGCGATGAGAACGTCGAAGTCGAGCCAGTTGTCCTTGATCTTCGCGATGTACTCGGTGCCGACAAAGTCGGCGCCGGCGGTCTCGGCTTCACGCGCCTTTTCACCGGCGGCGATGACGAGCACGCGCACCGTCTTACCGGTGCCCGCAGGAAGGACGACTGTTCCGCGCACTACCTGATCGGCGTGGCGCGGGTCAACTCCGAGGCGAACTGCGATTTCGACTGTCTCGTCGAACTTCGCGAACGCTGCTGACTTTACGAGATCGATTGCCTGCTTCGGCTGGTATCGCGTAGCGATGTCGCGCGTCGAAGCGGCTGCCGTGTACTTCTTTCCATGCTGGCGCATCAGTCCTTCACCTCGACACCCATCGAGCGAGCGGCACCGGCGACCATCGCCATTGCCGATTCGATGGAATCGCAGTTGAGGTCAGGAAGCTTGATCTCGGCGATCTTGCGTACCTGCGCCTTGGTTACAGATCCAACCTTCGTGCGGTTGGGCGATCCGGAGCCCTTTTCGATACCTGCTTCCTTCTTCAGGAGGACGGCCGCGGGCGGCGTCTTCGTGATGAAGGTGAAGGATTTGTCGGCGAAAATCGTGATCTCGACCGGGAGAATCGTGTCCTGGCCCTGCGTTCGAGCGTTGAACTCTTTGCAGAAAGCCATGATGTTGATTCCCTGCGGACCGAGAGCGGTGCCGACGGGGGGCGCCGGGTTCGCCTTGCCTGCAGGGATCTGCAGCTTGACGAATCCAGTGACCTTTTTTGCCATGATACTCCTTTGATGTCCGTCCGTGGGGAGCCCGGATAGGCTGCACGGATCCAACTCCCACGGTTGTGCTTAACGTCGTAGTGGTATCCGACGGGTGCGCTACTCGCCTTATCGGCCGCCCCGCGCAAGGGCCACCACCCGCATCCAGGAGTGGGATGCTGTGGCTCTAAGACAGCCTTCTAATGTAACTGGCCCGATTCTTGTGCGAAAGGGGGGAGGAGCAGTTCACCCATCTCGAGGGCATTCGCAATCGCGTAGTTCCATTTGTTGTTGTTGAAGGTCAAATGGACTGTCATCGCCTGCTCCGCCGCCCGCTGGATTATTGGAACCCAGGCGTCCAGCTGCGACCTGTCATAAAGATAGCGGTAGCGCTCGGCAACCTCGTCATTCCGAGTCTCCCAGGTCGATTCGCGGCGACCATGAAAACGGAACATCGCAAGCTCCGGATTGGTGATTTCCATGGCTGGAGGCACGCTGCTCACCATCCCCGGAGGAGCGTCGACAGCCACGTACGTGAAGCGAAGTTCCCGGAGCAGGGCGAAGAACCGGGGCGCAATCCGCTCACCAAGCCAGTCCCTGTGCCTGACCTCAACGGTCGCGGGATAATGGCCAAGGCGCTCTCGTGCATCTTGCAACTCCCCTGCGGCAGAACGAGATGGGACAAACCACCGCGGGTATTGCAGCATGATCGCACCGAGCTTGCCGGATTCGCGAAGGGGGGCGAGTGCTGAAAGGAATCGATTCCACACCTCATCCAGTGCTGCTTTGCTGAAGTGGTGCGAGTAGACGTTCGACGCGACGCGCAGGCGAAGCGGCAGGTCGTGCTTGAGCCACTGGGGAAGCCGAGCCGGGTTGGTTGGATGGCCCGTCATCAGGGAATGAGCCTTGATGTTGAAAACAAAGTGCGACGGCGTTCGCTCGACCCACCGCCTGGAAGTCTGCAGAGATGGAAACGAATAGTATGTCGCGTCGACTTCGACCATCGGAAACTCCGACGCGTAATGTCTGAGCCGGTCTTCTGGCGTGGTGGCGTCGGCGGGATAGTAGACTCCCGGCGCAAGGAGTGTTGGGTCTGTCCACCCAGCAACACCCGTCACTACACGCGCGCCGTCGAGGAGCATTCCTGCTGGTGACCGATGTATAGCAGCTTCCGCACGCCTGCGCGCTTCGCGCCAACCCGGATCATGGACGGGATCCCAGCTTGAATGCTCGACAATTTCTGCTCCAGCCGGGGCCCGCTCAACGGCGTCGATATCGGCTGGCATCGCCTCAGGTTCACGCAACGTCTGGGCGATCATTGTCGCCATTCTCGCCGGGGCAGCACGAGCCAGGTCGTCGATCAGCCGCGCCTCAGGAAGGTTTTTCCAGTATCGCCTGGGCATCTCTGCCCGCATTGCCTCGCGGTTCAGGCGGGCAGGGTTAAATATCCCCGCATAGTACGTTCGCCAGAGCGACTCGAGCGCATCCTCGCCCACGGGTGCCTGATGTCGCTCCATTCCGGGCTCAATTTGCAGACTCTCCAGATCCCAGCGGGCACAGCCATCCGGTGTAAGGATGCTCCAGCGCATTGAACGAAACCTGTCTACGAAAAACTGCGCGGTCATTTCGACGACACGGTGCGCAGGTTCGAACCAGGCAACGTACTCCAGGCGCTCGCTGTCTCCCACTGCCTGAAAGCGAACGAACGCTTTCATCTTGTGTGACGCGCGGCGCACGGATCGATGCATCGTGGTGAGACGCACAACAAGCGGATTGGAGGCGACCCTGAGCAAGTGTGGCTCGCCGTTGGTAAGGCGCCAGAGCAGATCGTAGAGCAGCGACCACCTCGCTTCGCTGCGATGGCATGCGATGTTCGATGCGAGGCTGACGAATGACCGCGGCACGAGGAGCGGGGTGCCAACTTCCGACACAGGAGCGACCGCGTCACCAAAAATCAGTGTGGCCGCTCCCGACTCGTCCCATGCGACCTCGCTCGGGCTCAAGCGTCTTTCGAGGCATGCTCGCGCAGCAGACCTCCACGTCGCGAGGCTTTCGCTGACAAGTTTGCCCGACTGAATCACAACTCGCCGGTTATTGCCGAGACGGCCGGCGCTGACCAGAGATCAAGTTGTCGATCGGGTTTTGTCCTCGCCTTCTGCACGAGCGTCTCGTTGCCGACCGAGGCCGGGAAATAATCAGACGTCATCACGAACGGCATCGCGCGGGACATTGAAACTCTGAGACGCACGAGGTCGTCGAGCCGCAGACGCGTCCACCGCCGAGCGGAAAGAATGCGCTTCACACTTCGCACTCCAACGCCGGGAATGCGAAGGAGATATTCCTTGTCAGCGGTGTTGACGTCGACTGGGAACTTGTCGCGATTGCGAAGGGCCCACGAGAGTTTGGGGTCGATGTCGAGATCGAGATTCGGTGTGGCTGCCGTGGTGAGTTCATGGACCCCGAAACCATAAAAACGCATCAGCCAGTCCGCTTGATAGAGCCGATGTTCGCGAAGCAGCGGCGGCGCGGACGGCGGAAGAACCGACGATGCATCGGGGATCGGGCTGAACGCCGAATAGTAGACACGCTTCAGTCGCTGCCCCGCGTAGAGCGCTGACGATGCCTTGAGCAGCGCAGCATCTGTTGCGTCAGTTGCGCCGACGATCATCTGAGTTGCCTGGCCGGCGGGCGAAAATGTCGACGGTCTCGGCGTGCTGCGCGAGTTCGCCCGATTTTCCTTCGATTCAATGATGCCGTCGCGGACGACATTCATTGCGCGAGCGATCTGAACGAGATCCTTCTCCGGAGCGAGCTTGTCGAGATCGCGCTGGCGCGGAAGCTCGACATTCATGCTCAACCTGTCCGCCCACTTCCCCGCTTCCCTCAGCAGTTCGGGCGCAGCGTTCGGGATGGCCTTGAGGTGGATGTAGCCCGCGAACCCGTGATCGCTTCGCAGTGACTTCGCCACTCGGATGAGCTGCTCCATCGTATAATCGGAATCCCGAATGATCCCGGAGCTGAGGAAAAGTCCTTCTATGTAGTTACGACGATAAAAGTCGAGCGTGAGCGAGACTACCTCCTCTGCGGTGAAGCGCGCTCGCTCGACGCCCGAGGACCTGCGATTGATGCAGTAGCCGCAGTCGTAAATGCAGTAGTTGGTGAGAAGGATCTTGAGGAGCGAAACGCAGCGGCCATCAGGCGTGTAGCTGTGGCAGATACCAGTGCCTTCGGTGGATCCGATGCCACTTCCCTTTGCCTTGCGCCCTTTGGCTCCGCTGCTGGCACACGACGCATCATACTTTGCGGCATCGGACAGGATGGCGAGCTTTTCATTCAGGTTCATAACCGAACGTAACCCGAAGCACAGCCAGCTGCAACCATTTGTTTGCGAGCCGGCGGGACAAGAAAAGACCCGCCGAAGCGGGTCATTTCGATCGGCTAGTAGCCTTTCAGCTGCAGATAGTCGAGCTCCACAGATGTTGGACGGCCGAAGAGCGATACAGACACCCGAACCTTACCCTTGTCAGCGATCACTTCTTCGACTGTTCCATTGAAGTCTGTGAACGGACCTTCAGTGATCGCGACAGCCTGCCCAACGAGGAACGGAATCTCTTCCTTCGGCTCCTCTGCTGCGGCTTCGTCGGCGATACCAAGCAGGCGATTCACTTCTTCTGGACGGAGTGGCTGCGGCATCCGCTCGTGACCAACGAACTTGATCACGCCCTGAATGCCGTTGATGGTGTGTGATGTCTCCTGGTCCATCTCCATCTCGACCAGAACATAGCCCGGATAAATCTTCCGCTCGACGTTCACCTTCTTGCCATTCTTGATCTCGACGACTTCCTGCGTCGGAACGAGAGCCTGGCGAATCGAGCGGTCCTCTGGCAGGCGCTGATCACCATCGATCCTGCGCTGAATCAGGTTGCGGACCTTGTTCTCATGCCCAGACGTAGTCTGGATAGCGTACCAGCGATGCTCCACTCTCAGCGACCCGCGAACAGAGATGGAATGC
>JBBREF010000055.1:0-21183 GCA_038203205.1 Gemmatimonadales bacterium
GGACCAAAGGCGATCGCCGTGCTGCCGCTCGCCAACATGAGCGCTGATCCCGAGAACGAATACTTCAGCGACGGCATGACCGAGGAGATCATCAATGCCCTCGCGAAAGTACCGGGCGTCCATGTAGCGTCGCGCTCATCCTCCTTCGCGTTCAAGGGCAAGAAGGACGTCGATGCACGCCAGGTTGGCGAACGATTGGGCGTTACGTCCGTACTGGAAGGGAGCGTACGGAAGATTGGCAACCGCATTCGCATTGCAGCACAGCTCGTGAACGTCGAGAACGGCTATCAGCTGTGGTCAGAGACGTACGACCGGCAGCTCGAGGACGTCTTCGCTGTCCAGGATGAAATCTCGAGATCGATTGTCGAAGCGTTGAAGGTCCAGCTCGTCGGGACTTCTGCTCAGGTCGTCGCACCGACGAAGAACCTCGAGGCGTACACCACTTACCTGAAGGGTCGATATCACTTCAACAAGTTCAGCGAGCAGAGTCTCAGGAAAGCGCTCGACCTTTTCCAGCATGCTCTTCTGCAGGATCCTGGATTCGCCCGCGCATACGCCGGAATAGCCGATGTGTGGTGCGATCTGGCTGATGACTGGGTTGCGCCGGACGAAGCGTATCCGAGAGCCAAGGCTGCGGCTGAACGTGCGTTGCAACGTGATCCGGAGCTTGCCGATGCGATGATCTCCATCGGGAAGGTTCTCTGCTGGCATGAGTGGAAATTCGCTGAGGGGGCGGCGCTGTTGGAGCGCGCCGTCGCATTGAGCCCCAATAACTCGGAAGCCCAGTGGGTTCTTGGTACCGCGCTGCCACTCATCGGCCGCATGAACGACGGTGTCGACGCGGTGAGAAAGTCAGTGCAGCTGGATCCACTGCGTGTCGAGTACGCGGGGTGGCTCACGCGATTTCTGCTGTACGACAGGGACTATGAAGCGGCAATCGCCGCGGGGAACGAGCTGCTCGAGGTGGACGAAGAGTACGGCCGCGGCTTCGTGTGGATGGGGTCGGCATATCTCGAGCTTGGGAGTCCTGAGCTCGCTCTCGAGTGGTTCCAGCGCGGGCAGGCTCTTGACCGTGCCGTTCGATCATACGACGCCATGATCGTCCGTGCGCTCGCGAGGCTCGACCGGCTGGAGGAAGCTCAGGAAATCATGTCCCGTCTCGAGGCGGAATCGAGGCAGCACTACATCCGGTCTGAATACCTCGCGATGGGACACGCCGCGCTTGGCAACATGGACAGCGCTTTCGAGTCACTCGAACGCGCGTACCAGGCGCGCTCCGCCGGGCTCATCTACCTTCACGTCGATCCAGGTTACGGCCCGCTGCGCGGAGACCCGCGTTACGATGAGATGATTGCACGTATTGGTGTTCGCTAAGATTCTTCGGTTTTACCCAAGCACACTCAACTAACCCCACGGATGAGCCCTGACAACGAGGAAGTGCGCCCCGATCAACGCAACACCCGGTTCGTAGACCGAGCGCTCAATAAGATCGAGCGGCTTGGCAACGCGCTTCCCGATCCAGCGATGCTCTTCCTCATGCTGTTGGTCGCTGTCTGGATTCTTTCAGCGATTCTTTCGCCTATCCAGTTCGCTGAAATAGATCCGCGCAGCGGCGAGCCGCTCAAGATCGTCAACCAGCTGACGGGAGCGTCGCTCGCCGCCTTTCTCGGCAACATGGTTACGACGTTCACGAGCTTTCATCCGCTGGGAGTCGTACTGGTCGCCCTGCTTGGAGTCGGGGTGGCCGAGCACACGGGATTCATCAACGCGGCGCTGAAGGGACTTCTCGGGTTTACGTCGCCGCGGCTGCTTACCCCCATGCTGATTCTTGTGGCGATTCTCAGTCACACGGCAGCGGATGCAGGCTACGTTCTCGTGATCCCACTGGGAGGCGTGATTTTCTACGCCGCCGGACGTCACCCACTCGCCGGAATCGCGGCGGCGTTCGCCGGCGTGTCGGGCGGTTTCAGCGCCAACTTCATTCCATCAAGTCTCGATCCGCTGCTCTCAGGCTTCACGCAGTCAGCAGCTCAGATCATCGCGCCCGAGCGACTCGTCAACCCACTGTCGAACTGGTTCTTCACGAGCGCATCGTGCCTGCTCATCGTCGGGTTGGGATGGTACCTCACTGACCGCGTCGTCGAACCGCGGCTGAAGAACGTAAAGGTCGACGGCGACGTCGCTGACATTCCAAAAATCGAGGAGCTCGGTCCCCGCGAGCGGCTTGGCCTCCGGATCGCTCTTCTCTCGATGGTCGTTTTCGGCGTGCTGTTGTGGCTGGCAACGGCTCCGGCGGATTCGCCGATGCGATCGCCCGAAGGCGAAGTCACTGCGTCCACCGCGCCGCTCATGCGCGGAATCGTGTCGCTCATCTTTTTCTTCTTTGTGATTCCCGGCGTTGTTTACGGGTATGTCGCGCGAACAGTGAAAGATCACAGGGACATCGTGAAGGGAATGAGCACGGCGATGAGCTCGATGGGCTATTACATTGTCCTCGCGTTTTTCGTGTCCCTCTTCATTGCAGCATTCGGGCAGTCGAACATCGGTGCCCTCGTTGCGCTCAACGGGGCAGCGGGCCTTCAGGCGCTGGCGCTGCCGGGTCAGATCACCATCGTCGGTATCATCCTGCTCACCGCGATGGTCAACCTCCTGGTCGGTTCCGCTTCGGCAAAATGGGCACTGCTCGCTCCTGTCTTCGTGCCGATGCTTATGCAGCTCGGCATATCACCAGAGCTGAGCCAGGCCGCATATCGCGTCGGCGACTCGACGACGAACATAATCACGCCGCTGATGCCGTACTTCCCGCTGGTAGTCGTGTTCGGGCAGCGATATGTGAAGAGCACGGGAATCGGCACGCTCGTGTCGATCATGCTTCCGTATTCAATCACCTTCCTCGTCGCCTGGACGATATTCCTGCTGAGCTACTGGGCGCTCGGCATCCCGCTTGGCCTTCAGGCACCATATGTATATCCGTAGAGGCGGCTAGCGCGCGAATGACCCGCGTTTGCCTAGGTAACGAATCCGAATGGGTTTGCTCCGAGGCAGGGGCGGGAGACAACGTGGCTGCTGGTCGCTAGCAGCTAGCGACTAGCATTGGGAAAAAGCAACAAACGGCGCGAACAATTCTTTACTACCGGATCAGATACAGGTTCGGCACGTTCACACGCGGCAGTGCTGCACCGAAGCGGTGCTGGTACAAATATTCGAGGTTGCGAAAGACGTCCTCCTCTCGACGATGGAATTGCGCATACGCGCCGCATTGCGCATACGACAGGGGCGTGACGTCAATAATCAGCGTCTCCCACGATGCATCCTTCCCCCATATCAGCCCCTTGATCCGCACATCGAGATCAGCGCCGGCTTCGACCAGCACCTCCATCACAGGACGACAGTAGTTGTGGATGCTGTTCACAGCGTGGAAGATTGGTGTCTGACCGCCAAACCCATCCTCATCAAGATCGGCTCCCGCGTTCACGTCAGCGCCGGCGTCGATGAGCAAACGCGCGCACCGAACCGAGTTGAACTCAGCGCAGATGTGAAGTGGTGTCACGCCTTCGCACCGCGTGAACGCGCAGGCAATGCTCACGCGCCGATGAACAGCATCTCTGCCCTCGGAAGCAAGCGCCGCGTTCAGGGCACTTTCGTCGTCGAGGAGAATGGCCTCGACAATGGCATCGCCCGTCGTCCCTCCCGCGTCGAGCAGAATGCGAAGACATTCGGGAAACCTGTCGGAGCGAAGGTAGCCTTCGATCAGCGATGCGACGGGCGTTTTGCCCTTTATGAGAGCAACAGGACTCGCGCCAGCGGCGAGTAAGCCTCTGATCTTTTCAGGAGAGTGGATCTCGAATGCCTCGAGTAGTTCTGCTTCAAGCATTGACACCGTCCTCGCTCCGTTTTCTTATGTTTCTTGCTTTGCTCTTAGCATTTCATGGAGTGCGCGCACAGCCAAACACGAGGGCGCGCAGCCCTACTGAATCGAAAGCGTGTACTGTCCAACAACGGATCCCTGAGCCGCGCGCGCCAGAATCGCGTAATAATTCGTCTCAGTCGCAGTAAACGTGATCCGCGCATCACTCGTCCCAGCATTGACATTATCGTTCTCGGCGACGATCTGCCCGTTGAGACGAACGAGCTGCAGATATGAATTCAGTGCTGACGACGTCATGTTGATCGTGACAGTACCGCCGGCGTCGAGGAAAATAAAATATCCGTCGGCATAGACGGGCGCGCCCGAGCTGCCGAAATTGCAGTCAGTTGCGGCGATATTCTGCGTTGTCGCAATATTCCTGACAACGAATACCTCCTCGCAGTTCGCAACGTCTGTTGAAGCAGTCGTCGACGAGATCTCGTAGTCACCCGTGACGCCGGGCTCGAATGAGCCAGGGCCGAGGAGATAGTTTCCAGCGGGCAGGATGGCCTTGATGGCGGAGTTCGTCCCGCTGACGAGCTCGTCGTCGTTTTCGCCGATAGTCGTGCCGTCTGCCATGGCCAGTAGCAGGTAGGTATCGAACCCCGCCCCTTGCCGGAAAAGATACGCGCCTGCCTGCGGAACGCTGGTCGCGAAAAAGTCTACGAAGCTTCCATCGGACAGCCTGCAATCAGTGGATGCAAGCGATCCCGATGAGCTGCTTCCGAACGTGTGCGTCATGGATGCGGCGCACACATTGAATGTTGCCGTCGCAGCGAAGGTAACTGCTGGAACGCCTGCAACAGTGGCCGACAGCGAGTTCGCGCCAGCGGCGTTGCCGAGAGTCCAGCTGCCTACTGTTGCGACGCCACTTCCGTTCGTCAACGCGGTGGCACCGGTGATCGAGCCGCCGCCCGACGCGACAGCGAACGTTACGGAAACACCGCCGGTTGGATTTCCGTTTGGGTCCTTCACCAGTACTGAAGGCGGAACCGGCACTGAAGTTCCTGCCGACGCGGTTTGATTGTCCCCCGCATTCTTCGCGACAGAAGCCGCAATTCCAGCAGTTGATGTCGCAGTGAAAGAAACCCCAGTGAGTGATCCGGAAGTCGCCGTGAGGACGTTCGTTCCCGCTACCGGGCCAAGCGTCCAAGAGCCGACTGTCGCGATGCCGGAGGCGTCGGTAGTGACTGTCCCTCCTGCCACCGCCCCACCGCCGCTTGCCACTGTGAAAGTCACTGGCAAGCCGCCAATCGGTGTCCCGTTCTGGTCCTTCACGATCACCGACGGCGCAGGCGTTACAACTGTACCAGCCAGACCGGTAATCGATGTCGACGAGTTGGCGCTGACCGTCGTAGCTACCAGTGGCCGAGTTGGGTCGATCGGTTCACCGCCGCCGCAGCCAGCCAATGCGAGGATGAGAAAAACCTTTGCAAGCTGAGCTACACGTACTGAACGCGTGTTCAAATGGTCTGCCGGGATTTGTCTGTGCTCAACACAACTTCAGGAAACAGAACAACGGACTCTTGCCGCGTTTTTTTCTGTGGTCGTCTTCCGGTTGATCCAGTGCAAGAGAAACGGTGTTACTGAACGGTGACCATTCGGCCACACCGTACACGTTGTAATAGCGAACACGCGCCCTTACGCTTTCACCAACGTTGAAGGACACAAAAGGTGTCTGCGCTGCACCAGGTGCTGCGACCCGCTCGGTCTTGCCATAACTGAACGAATCAGATCCCGGCGTCTGGACCCAGAACTCAACTTCTGCGCCCCATGCTTCAGTTGTGTTGTTCCACCGAAGCCTCGCAAGCCCGTCGGCTGAACCTACGATTTTCGGGGCAACCGGAACGTCAGTCAGCGGATTCGCATAGGTTTTCCCAACCGCCGTCAAGCTTCCATCTGAATGCACCAGCGGTCGCGGCGACTCGATCCACTGCTCGTAGCTCCAGTAAACCGCCCCATTGATTCTGTTGTCACTAATGAGTCGGCCGATCGCCTGCTTCATGTGCTCCTGAAACTCCGGAACGGGGTCACGCCACCCGTGAAATCCCCAACCCCCAAGAACCATGTTGGCACCATGGGCGACTGACCACGTCGCGGCATCGTCAACGCTCGACCACCACCCTTCCATGTCTCCGGACGCCAGCGCGACCCCGAAGTCGTGGAATCGCCACTCGGCAACAGGCGGCGCCGACCCGTAACGCTCGATATAGGCGTTGTAAAACTGTGTGGCGTAACTGATCCAGTGCATTCTTGCCTTGCACTCTTCGTCGTCGGGCGGGCAGCATTTCACATTAGGTTCTGCAAAGCCGGCAGGAGACACCCCCGCAGTCGGATCAGCACTCCGGATTCGCGTAACGAAATTTCTGTACATCCCTGCATACTCGTACGGCGCGATGCACCACTGATCAGGCTCATCGCCATTGATGTAAAGCCGGCCGGGGTTGGCACGGGCGAAGTCCAGTACGTCCTGTTCCGCCCACCAACCGCCGTACTGCCGGTCCTGGCGAACGTCCAGCGCGAATACCTGGGTCTCGATCGGGCTCGCACTATAACTTTGCGACCACGCGACAAGAAACTTGTTGAGCGGAATGTTGTCGGTCCGCGCAACCCGCGGCAGCTCGGTGACGAACGTCTTTACGCCCGGTTCCGTCGGCTGCTGCTCAGAGCACGCCGAAAGAATCACGCACAATGCTGCGGGGATCATCGCGGATCGAACGCAGTTCGAGCGCAAATACTTGAGGTGATACATAGCTATCCTCTGGCCTGGCCATCTGGAATGGCCGACCGTCGCGGTAGTCACTTACGTTTTTGGTGGGTGCGCCCTAACCCAGGACCGACTTCCCATCTGCCAGGGACGACATCTTCACCCGCATCCCGTCGTCGTTTCAGGAATGACGACTGAGAGTTCCTGAACGCACCTAATTGGATGTCCCTGAGTTGCCTCCGCGGGCAAACTGCTGCAACACATCGGGGACCATGCGCCCGAACTCATCGTACAAAGTAACACCCGACTCCGCAACGACCGCCTTGAACTGATCGTACGTCAGGCCAGCCTGTGACAGGTATGGTTGAAGAGCGTCGATCTGGGTCTGCAGGTCACCTCGTCTTTGCGCTCCGAGAAAACCGCCGGACCGCGTGGCGCCGCGACTGAACAGTCTGCTCGCACTTTCATTTGAGAGCATCGCCCCAGCAGCGCGCCGGGCCCTGAGGCTATTTGTCTCCTGTGGCTGTCGTTGCTGCGAATCAGCTCTCGCCGCCGCAGATATTTTCGCCGCCTCAACACGAGCCGCGCGCTTTCTGGCGGAGTCGGCAATGGCCTGTGAGTCGATTCGCGGCGTCGCAGCTGGCGCGGCTGGCGCGACTGACGCGGCTGTCACGGTCCCGGGCATTGTTGTCGGGAGAAGCGCCGGCACGTTGCCTGAGTCGACAATCGACACCGGAATCGGCGCAGGGGCGGCCGCTGACAACGCTTCCCCTTTGGGACGCTGCATGAGAAAAAGCGCCCCGGCGACTACCGGAATGAGCAGGGCGGCCGCGCCTATCATTCTTTGCCGCCGCCTCGATTGCGAGCGCCCTGGATCGACGTATGAAATCTGTTCCGGAGGCGTTGACTGACCCGGCGGGGTCGCCCGCCCGGAAATCGCCGCGACCGCCTCGCCAGCAGATCCGACGCTCGCTGAGGCTCCGGCAGTCGGCTGAACCGGCGGCGCCATAGGCTGATTCCCGGCACTTGCATGCCCGCCCATTGAAAGGCCAGTCGTGATTACCGGAACCGTTGGACCAATCACGGGAACCTTATGCTCGCGAGTTCGGATTTCTCCTGATGACGTCGAGAACAAATCGAGCGCCTTGAGCATCGCTTCGGCAGACGGTGGCCGCCCACCCGGCACTTTCGAGAGACAGCTCATCACCATCTCCGACAGTCGCCTTGGGACATCCGGTCGCACCTCTGCCAACTGGACGGGATCCTGAGTCAGAACCGCTGCCAGAATCTTCTGCGGTGAATGCGCGACAAATGGCGATTTCCCGCTAAGCAGCTCGTATGCGAGAAGGCCGACCGCGTAGATGTCGATGCGATGGTCCGCATCGAGATCACCCGCGAGCTGTTCGGGCGCCATATAGGCCGGCGTACCGATGGCCATCCCCGTCGACGTCAATCCCGCCGAGGGCATCGCGGCGTTGAGCGCCTTGGCCACACCGAAGTCAGTGACCAGCGAATGCGAGCCAGACCGGAGAATGTTCGCCGGCTTGATGTCACGGTGAATGACTCCCTGCGCGTGCGCGTAGGCCAGCGCATCGACGACATCGTACAGAATGCGAACGACATCCGCGATGTGGAGCGGCCCGTTTTTATCGAGCGCCGACTTGAGCGATTCGCCCACGATGAACGGCATCGTATAGTAGACGATGTCCCCGTGTTCGCCGGCCGCAAGGAGGGTAACGATGTGCGGATGCTGAAGCTGCGCGGCGACCTGAATTTCGCGCCGAAATCGGCCGCGGTTGACCTCGGCGGTCAGCTCGGGAGAAAGCACCTTGATGACGACCTTACGCCCGAGCGACCGCTCCGTAGCGACGAACACCCGGCTCATGCCTCCCCCACCGAGCTCGCGCTCGATTTCGTAGGCCTGCGACAGAGAATCCTTCAGCTGCTGCTCGAATGTTGTCATGTCCCGCCGAGGAGGGCGACCTCCTGCAATGGTACTGCGGGAAAGGGCGGTAGACCAGACATGGAAGGATTTTTGTGTGATTCTCGCCTCAAGCGGCACGGGCTTCGCCGCTGGTAGCGGTTAGCAACACCAGCTTTTAGCCCGCTAGCATCGGCGCTCATCCGCTGATGCTCGCCGCGTTATGATGCCGGTTTGGCGGTCAAGTCATTCAGCATTCTGGAATGACCTTCCGCCGAAAACTTTCAGTGCTCGACAAGGCTCACGCCCTCCTTCTCGAAATCAACCGCGTCGTGCCGGGAATTCGCCGGGCACATCTTCAGCCGCTCAAGCGACAACTCCTCAAGTCCGCGCTGTCGACGAGTTCCAACATCGCCGAAGGCCGAACGAAAAGAAGCGAGCGTGAATTCCTGAGATTCCTCGACATTGCTCTGGGATCAGCCGGAGAACTTCAATACCAACTGCGAGTCGCCATCGATTGCAGGGCAATCCCGTTCGAGGACGGCAAGGATCTAAGCAAGCGGGCCGCCGAAGTGGCGAAAATGCTCCAAGGCCTGATTCGCCGCATCAACGATGACCTGAGTGGCGATGCCGCTAGCTGAATAGCGAGCTGAAGAGCTAACTCTGCTGGTATTGCTAACCGCTAACAGCTGCCGTAGCCCGCCTTTATGAATACCTGTGCAGGGAAACCTCAACCTCCCTCTGTGCGTCTGCCAGCCGCCTGACTTCCTCTCCAATCAGCCTCGCGTCATCGATGAGCGTAGTAAGCGGCGCAAGATCTCCCGCACCGGCATGTAGCCTCAAGAGATCGAGCCTGATTTTTTCGAGAGCAGCGACGCTCGCCGTCAGCTGCGCCGCTGTCGCAGTTCGCCGTTTCTCGAGCACGACGCTATCATCAGGTGCGAGTGAAGCCAGCGCAGCGACGACATCTATCTCCGCTCGCGCTTCGGCAGCGCGAGCCTCGAGCGCGGCAACAGTCGCTGGCAGCTCGGCAAGCTGATGCCGGTACGCCTCCGGCAGAGCAGCGAACAACTCGCCTGCCGCGACCCCAAGCGCCGCTTCGGTCGCGCGAAAGATTCCGTCACCAACTCTCGATCGCTCCGGCGCGCCAAGCCGCCGCGCAATCCACTCCCCGGCCCTGCTGTTCCACAGCCGGTCACGAATCCCCGTCTGAAACCAGTCGCGGAGTCTCGGCGGAATGAACTGGACATCGAGTGCGTTGCTCACCGCGCCGAGTCCCATCGTAGCGAGCAATGGCATGAGTATCCATCCAATTCCCATCTGATTCTCGTTAATGCTTCCCTGGAGAACGAGTCCTGCTGTGACGGTAAGCCACGTGGCCGCCGCAACTGTCGCGAGTCGCAGCACATGATGCGCGGTGCCTCCCTCGTCCTCACGCGCGAGGGCATCGCTCTCAGCACGTTCCTTTCGCCCGATTTCCATCGCGGACCGAAGATCTGAGAGCGTGTGTCCGGCACGGAATTGCCGGCGCGCCTGATTGAGGTGGAAGCCGATTATCGGAAAGAGCGGCAAAGAAGTGATGCTGATGAGCAGTATGGCATCGCCCGGCGATGAACCAGGGTTACCCGTCAACCATGCGTAGATGTTACCGACAGTGAGCACCGAAAACCCTGCCGACCATCCCATGTAAGGAACGAGTAGTGGATTCCGCGCCGCCAGCCACGCACGGAGCGTCGGTGGAAGTAGTGCTCGCGAGTCCGGCGTCGGCGCGAGCGAGGCCGCCATCGCCTCTCCATCCGTGAATCGCTGCGCGGGATCGCGATCGAGACATCTGTCGATCGCCGTGGCGAGTGCGGGTGGAATTCCCGGCGCGACACTCATGACGCTCGGCGGTACATGGGTCGCCTGAAGCAGGAGCAAAGCCGGAACACTCGGGGCCTCGAACGGCAATCGCCCGCTTACTGCGAGATACCCGACGACGCCCAGGGAATAGATGTCGCTGCGCGCGTCGACGGGCAGACTTGCGGCCTGCTCGGGGCTCATGAAGTGCGCCGTCCCCATGATCTTTCCGGCGTCGCTGGCATGGTCCGGTTGCGCATCGTGGTGGGCAATCCCGAAGTCAGTGACCAGCGCGCGGCCGGTGCCAGCCTCTAACAGTATGTTATCTGGCTTCACGTCGCGATGAACGATGCCGCGGCCGTGCGCGTATGCCAGTGCCCATGCGACTTCGCGCATTACTCGCGAGGCGTCGGCTGGCGGAAGGGGACCTCGTGTACGGAGCCGCTCACCAAGCGTCTCGCCCTCGACGTAACTCATTACGAAGAAGACAAAACCCGACGCTTCCCCTACGCGATGGATCGGTACGATGTTCGGGTGCGAGAGCCCCGCGGCCATGCGCGCCTCGCGCACGAATCGTTCGCGCGCCGCCGTGCTCGCGAGTTGCGATGGAAGCACCTTGATTGCGACGTCACGATCCAGCTGCACGTCACGCGCGAGATAGACGATTCCCATTCCTCCACGTCCGAGCTCACGCTGTAGGGAGTATTCGCCAGCAAGAGCGGACTGAAGATCCAGGAACTCGGCGGATAGTTGCGTCATGAAATTGGGCAGGTCAGCGGATCATCGAGCTCTCCGCCATCGCGGTAGACAAAGTACTTTTTGGTGTAAAGTATGCCGTCTGACCGGTCGCGTCAAGCACTGCGCATTAGTTGATCGGCGGCCGCGCAACCGCAAACTCAACTGTGTACCGCAACTCGCTGAATCGCCTCAGGAGGTCACCCGCATCGAGGCCCTCACGCTCACTTCCCGTGAGATCCGCGAGCAGCTCACCACGATGAACCATGATCGTACGGTCGCCCTGCTGCAGAGCTTGATCCATGCTGTGCGTCACCATCAGCGTCGTCAGCTTGTGCTCGCGCACGATCTGGTCGGTGATATGAATCACCTGCTCCGCTGCACGCGGGTCGAGCGCCGCCGTATGCTCGTCGAGCAGAAGCAGCTGCGGCCGCTTGAGAGTCGCCATGAGCAACGTCACCGCCTGGCGTTGCCCGCCGGACAGCGTTCCCATCGACGCTGCAAGTCTTCCCTCGAGTCGCATTCCAAGCCCCTTGAGAAGTTCATGATACCGCTCGAGTGCCGAGCGCCCAAGCCCGATCCGAAGCCCACGGCGCTCCCCCCGCAACTCGGCCATCCTCAGATTTTCCGCGACACTCATCGACGGACACGTGCCCTTGAACGGATCCTGAAACACGCGACCGATAAGTGCAGCGCGTTTGTACTCCGGCTGGCGCGTGACGTCGATCCCCGCAATGCGGATTGTACCTGAGTCAGGGAAGAAACTTCCCGCCACTGCATTGAGAAGCGTCGACTTGCCTGATCCATTGGTACCGATGACGGTAATGAACTCGCCCGTCGGGATGACGAGATCGACACTACGAAGCGCGAGCACACGTTCGCCGCCGGGCTGCGTGAAGGTCTTTTCCAGCCGATCGATCTCGATCATTACGCTGGGCTCCCGCCGAACTTGCCCTGTCGCAATCGCGGCAGCGCGAGGGCGATGAGTACGAATGCGGCTGTGGCAAGCTTGAGGTCTATTGGGTTCAGTCCCATGCGCAGCGCAAGCGCGACCATTCCGCGAAACAGAATCGATCCCGCCGCAACCATGATGATTACAAACACGAGACTCCGCCGCCCGAAGAGCAGCGTCTCACCCATGATGACCGCGGCCATACCCGCCACAAGGGTTCCAACTCCCATTGCGACGTCGGCGAAGCCTTGATGCTGAGCAATCAGGGCACCTGAGAACGCGACGAGCCCGTTCGCGATTGCAAGCCCGAGCTCCACCATGCGGCGGCGATCGACACCCTGAGCTGTAATCATCGTCGGATTGTCGCCGACGGCGCGCATCGCCATTCCGAAATCCGTGCGCAGGTACCACACGAGCAGACTTCCCAGCAAAATGGTGATGACCAGGAACAACAGGCCGAGTGACACATCGTCTGACCATGCGGCCGACGCGGGAATCACCTTGTGAACCTTTTCGACGAGCGTCCCGATATCCAGCAGGGAAATATTCGACTTTCCCATCACGTGCAGATTCACCGAATACAAGGCGGTCATCACAAGAATGCCGGCGAGCAGATCTTTTACGCCGAGCCGCGTGTGAAGGACACCGGTGACATAGCCCGCAATCATTCCGGCGAATACCGCAACAAGCGTTGCGACAATAGGATCAGTCCCACCCACGATCATCGATGCGGCAATCGCTGCACCAAGGGTAAAGCTGCCGTCAGGAGTGATGTCGGCAAATCGCAGTACTCGCGACGAGAGATATACTCCCCATGCCAGAGCGGCGAACGCCAGTCCCTGTGTGAGCGCAACGAGCCAGAACTCGAACGGATTGTTCCGGCGTGGTGCCTGCTGAGGCTGCACTGCGCGTGTGCCCCTGGTCCCAGTCACTGTCTGATCGGGCGCACCGAGAATGGAATCCGCGCGGCTGATTATTTCGTCGGGAATGGTTACCCTGTACGCCCGTGCAGCATCGAGGTCAACGATGAGCGTTCTGACCTTCGACGCATGGAACGGGATGACGGCAGGATCTTCGCCGCGCAACACGCGGATCATGATCAGGCCCATGTCGTACCCGTTCGCATAGAAGCTCAGCCCCAGCGAGAGTGGCGCACCGCGGAAACTCGTTGTCGTCGCAACCAGCGGAATGTTCGCCTGGCGAGTCGACTTCACTACCGCGGCGAACGCTCCTCCGATCATGACGCTCGGGATCTGTACGACGCCACCTGCTCCCTGCGCCTTGAGAGCCTGGATTCCGGCCGCGATGTCCCCCGGCGCCGTACAGGCCGCAGTGATCAGCCGCACTCCTGCGGCCGCTGCCCCCTCCTGCGCCTTCTTCAGATAGAACTCAGCGAACGGATCGGCGGGATCGAAAAGCGTTCCCCACGTTTTGACGTCGGGAAATGCATCGTGAGCGAGCACCACTGCTGAATCCACAGGGAGGGAAATTTCCGCGCCGGTTACGTTTGGCCTGTGGTTGGCCGGAGTGGTCCCAGCCCCGATGATATATGGATTGGCGACGGCCCCGAATACAATGGGCCGGTCTGTTATCGCCTTCAACGCAGTCTGAGTTGCGACTGATGATACCGTCGCGACGTGAGTTACACCCTGTTGCAGGAAGTCACTCATTATCAGCGACAATGTAGGGATGTCCCCCTGCGCATTGCGATCGAGTACCGTGATCGTCGAATCTCTGACGAAGCCCGAATCGGCAAGCGCGCGGAAAAACCCGTCACGGGTCTCGTCGAGAGTCGCAAACGAGGAAACCTGCGCATATCCGATGACCGGGCGCGACTCAGTGCCCGCGTCGCAGGCTGCAGTGATTGCGAGCGGCACAAGGCACACGGCAATGCGCAACTTTCTCACGATGATCAAGGACTCCGTTGCGCTGGTGGTTTGGTCGCGAGTGTCCGGCAGGCGCACGACGCTATGGCGTACTGGGCATAACTGTCAAGGTCTGGTCGGGGAGGGACCGTCAAAGCCTTTTTGGATTTGGGCTGTCTAATCTCTGTCCAGGCACGACGACCCACTCCGATCAATCAACTACATGATGCGTCCTCTCTTTGCGATCGCAGTCCTGATGGCTGCTTCCTCCTACTCCCACCAACAGTCAGATGACTTCCGGCCACCGGTCGCAAACCTCGGCGCCTCCCTGTCGGAAACTAAGGATCGACTGAAACCGCTGTGTACGAAGCTCGTCACGCGACAGATCACGCCGCCGTTCATCGTGCTCAGGGAATCAGTAAAAGTTCGCCAGATGCAAGCCGATTGCGATGGATTCCAGTTCGGCGGCGCCGCGCGCTGGGCGGAGTTCATCTTCGCCGACGACACTCTCGTAATGGCGTGGATACTCACTGAAGCCAAAGATGAAACGGAACTCCTGCGTCAGATGACCCTGGCTTACGGACCTCCAACCCACAAGAACGAAAAATTCATCGCCTTTGCAAACCATGGAGCCGCGCTGCGAACCGACAGACCTGAGGTACTGTTTTACGCTCCGCATCTCGCCCCAGGCATCCTGCCATGGTTTGGGGCAGCTTCGACTTTCAGGTAGGGTGCAAACTTAGCGGCGATAGATCGTCGGCATGCGCTTGAGATCATCGAGCTGCTTCAGCACCGCCTGGACAACTGGCCCCAGGTAGTTCTCGGGATTCGACGGCACCAAGCGCGTTGAGCTCACTCGAATGCCGTAGCTCGAGTTGCTCCTCAGGTCCCACACGGTCACGACAACACTGAGAGTATCACCCGAGCCAACGTAATTCGGGGACACCATCACATCGGGCTTGAGCATCCTTGCGGCTTCGTCACGCGTCGCGGTGCGCCCGATTGCGTCACGCACGGAGTCCTGGTCGATTAATCCAAACGCGTCACCATCGTCGAGCGAAGCGCGCAGCGCCCCGGTCAAAGCTGCAGAGAACGCACGAAGCGCAGGGCGGTCCCCCAACTGCTTCGGTTCGGTAATCGCGAGCCTGCGCTTTCCTGACGGTGGAGGAGGCGGCGCAACTGGCGGAGCAGCGGGTGGCGCGACTGTAACGGCTGCCACAGTCGCGGCTGCAGCAGCGGCGGCAGCAGCGGCGGCTGCCCGACTTGCGCGCGCAAGCGAATCGGCGATCTCACGCTGCACCTGCCTTCTCACGGCATCGGCGTCGACCGCCAACCCACTCTTCTTCTCCGCGGCGGCTGCCTGAACGAGACGCTGCCTTACACTTTCAGCCATCGCCAGTGAATCGGCGCGTGTCATTACCGGGGGCGCGACAACGGGCGGGACATTCTCAGTGATTGTCGCTACTGAATCCGCCAAGATGTCCGGAGCAAGCGCAACGCTCGCGGCGTCGGCTGCCGCAGTGGGTCTCTCACGCTTGAATCGCTGTGACAGGAGAATTCCACCGGTCCCCGCAAGAAGAAGCAGCGCGAGCGCGCCAGCCAGCATCTTGCTTCGCCCCTTCCGTTCAACAGGGTCCACCGTTTCTGCTGGCATCGCGGCAGGCACTGTCGGGACAGTAACAGGCATCGGCTGCGCAACCAGCGGAGCTACGAACGCAATCGCCGGTGCGTTAGTAGCCGCCTTCTTCTCCTCGTCGAGAATGTGAACGGCGTGTTCTCTCGTCCTGATCTCGCCCGACGCCGTCGAGAACATGTCGAGCGCAATCATCAGAGATTCCGCGCTCGGCGGCCGTCCGCCCGGCACCTTGGAAAGACACTGCATGACCATGTCAGATAGCCGCGGCGGAACATCGTCGCGGATTTCGCTCACCGGCTTCGGGTCCCGCGTCAACACCGCCGCCAATACTCCCTGCGGAGATGCCGCAACGAACGGCGACTTCCCGGCCAGCAACTCGTAGGCGAGCAGCCCTAATGCATAGATGTCGATGCGATGATCTGCTGACGGGTCACCGGCAAGCTGTTCCGGCGCCATGTACGCGGGTGTTCCGATCGCCATGCCAGTCGACGTCATCGCCGACGACGGCATCGCGGCATTGAGCGCCTTGGCTACGCCAAAGTCGGTGACGAGCGCATGCGATCCAGATCGCAGGATGTTGGCAGGCTTGATGTCGCGATGGACGACTCCCTGCTCGTGCGCGTAGGCGAGAGCATCGACTACATCATATAGTACACGAACCACGTCCCGCACCGTCAGCGGACCCTTCTTGTCGAGCGCTGACTTCAGCGACTCGCCATGGATGAACGGCATCGTGTAATAAACGAGCTCGCCATCCTCCCCGGCCGCGAGCAGCGTGACGATGTGGGGATGCTGAAGCTGCGCGGCGACCTGGATCTCGCGACGGAACCGACCACGATTGACCTCGGCCGTCAGCTCGGGCGAAAGCACCTTGATCACGACTTTCCGGCCGAGGGAGCGGTCGGTGGCGACGAATACCCGGCTCATCCCGCCGCCGCCGAGCTCGCGCTCTATCTCGTAGGCATGGGAAAGAGAATCCTTGAGCCGTTGTTCGAAAGTGGTCATTTGGAAATGATATGGTACTTCCGGGCGCTCCCCGAGGCAATTCTCTGATGAGCCATACCACTCAGGCATCCCACTGGTCGCGTATTTGCAGATCCGGCCAACCGGATGCACCCCGTCGACGCTCGCTTCCACAGCCTGTTCCAGACTACCCCTGACATCGTCGTAATCATGGACGACCGGGGGCTTGTTGTTGCCGCCAACCCGTCAGTCCAGCGCATTCTCGGATACGAGCCGGAAAAGCTCATCGGCTCGCCCCTGTCGACAATCATGCCCGAGCGCTACAGGACCGCGCATGATCAAGGTTTCAGACGTTACCTCTCGACCGGAAATCGAAAACTCGACTGGACCAACATTCAACTTCCAGCGCTTGGAGCCGATGGCCGCGAGGTCCCGTTGTCAATCTCGTTCGGCGAGTTCGAGCAAGAGGGCCGACGGTTTTTCACGGGTATCCTAAGAGATATCAGCGCAGAAAAAGCAAGGAGCGATGCACTTGCCTTCCTCTCGCAGATTGGTCCTGAGCTCGCGTCGTCAGGTCTCGACTACCAGGTGACGCTTCGGACCCTGGCTGAGCTCTCGGTGCCCCACCTGGCGGACTGGACCGCCGTCGACATCCTCAGCGAGGATGGGAAGCTGTCGCGAGTGGCAGTCGCGCACCCCGATCCCGCCAAGCTGGCCGTTGCGACTGAGCTCGCAGACCGATATCCCAGCGACCCGGACGCGAAATTTGGCGTGCCGCAGGTGCTGCGTTCAGGGAAGTCGGAAATGCTGACGGATATTCCCGAAGAACTATTGCGCGCGGCCGCTCAAGACGACCACCACCTCGAGCTCATTCTCTCGCTTGGATTGCGATCGTACATCATCGTTCCGATTCGCGCACACGGCCACACGTATGGCGCACTCTCACTGGTCCATGTGGACTCGGGCAGGAGATTCTCGGAGGATGACCTTCCCCTGATTGAAGAACTCGGCCGGCGTGCGGGGCTGGCCGTGCACAATGCGGGTCTCTACAAACATGCTCTCGAGACCAATCAGCTTCTCGAGGAACAGGCGACAGAGCTGGAGCATCAGACAGAAGAGGCGCAGTCGCTCGCCGAGGAAATGGAGGCTCAGACCGAGGAGCTGCACACGACGATCGATGAGCTGCGGATCAAGACAGAGGAAGCGGGGGCGGCCAACGCAGCCAAGTCTGCATTTCTTGCAAGCATGAGTCACGAGCTGAGGACGCCGTTGAATGCGATCGCAGGTTACGTCGAATTGATCTCGATGGGACTGCGCGGGCCAATCACTGACGATCAGCGCTCCGATCTGGAGCGAATTCGCGTTGCCCAGCTTCATCTCCTCGGTTTGATCAATGACGTGCTCAATTTTGCAAAGGTCGAGGCAGGGCGCCTCGAATATCGGGTTGACCGGGTCGCACTCGACGGAGTCCTGAAAGACTGTGAGGCGATGATGCTTCCACAAATACACGCCCGGCGGATCAGCTACACATACGAGGAGTGCGGCAAGCCTGTATACGTTTCAGCTGATCGCGACAGAGTGCAGCAGGTCATCCTCAACCTGCTGGGCAACGCTACGAAGTTCACGCCCGAAGGCCGAGCCATCAGGGCTTCATGCGACCAGACCGACACTCACGGGCGCGTGTTGATCAGGGATGAGGGAATCGGAATCGAGCCTGACAAGCTCGAGACCATATTCGAGCCTTTCGTGCAGGTCGACCGCAGCCTCAGCCAGCCGGGCCAGGGCGCGGGCCTGGGCCTCGCAATTTCGAGGGGACTCGCACGGGCCATGGGCGGCGACATCGTGGTGCAGAGTGAGCCTGGTGTCGGGTCGACCTTCATGCTCACCCTGCCGTTGTGGGACGGGAACGACAAGCAGGCGATCGAATAGCTCCAAGGAGCGGCACACTCCCTCGATGACTATCTGAAGTAGCGCGTGGATTCCGTATTATTGTTTCCTGCCCGGAACCCGACATCATCTGAGGATTTCGCCTTGAACGAAAAAGTAGAGCGACGACGCGTGGCTTCAATTGACCTGCTGCGCGGCATGGTGATGATCGTGATGGCTCTCGATCATACGCGCGACTACTTCACCAAGCTCCGGTTCCCTCCCGAAGACCTGTCCCAGGCCACCCCTTTCCTGTTCTTCACGCGGTGGATCACCCACTTCTGCGCGCCGGCGTTCTTCCTCCTTGCCGGACTGGGAGCATCGCTGTCGCTGTCGCGCGGCCGCTCGAAGAAAGACCTCGCATGGTTTCTCGTCACTCGCGGATTGTGGCTGATGATCCTCGAGGTCACGGTGATCCATTTCGGGTGGAATTTCCACCTTCACGCTCCGTTCCTTCTGATCGTCATCTGGGCGCTCGGTCTCTCGATGATAGTGCTTGCCGGGCTGATCTTCCTCGACGAGCGCATCATTGCAGGTATAGCACTCCTGATGATCTTCGGGCACAACCTGCTCGACGGCATTCCGCCAAGCGCGTTTGGCTCGCTAGCGCCGCTGTGGCATGTTGTGCACGCGCCGGGATTTGCAATCCCCGGGGCGGTTATCGTCGGTTATCCGCTCATACCATGGAGCGGCGTGATGGCACTCGGATTCTCACTCGGCGGATTGTATCGGTGGGAACCTGCCCCCAGAAAGCGCTTCCTGATTCAAGTCGGAATCGCCGCGATTGTCGCATTCCTGATACTTCGCGGGCTGAATCTCTACGGAGACCCATCCCCTTGGGAACTCCAGAGGTCGACAGCGATGACGATTGCGTCGTTCTTCAACACGAACAAGTATCCGCCGTCGCTTCACTACCTGCTGATGACGCTCGGTCCGTCACTGATTCTCCTCGCATCGCTCGAGAACGCGCGCGGAAGAATTGTCGACGTGATAAGTGTGTATGGGAGAGTGCCGATGTTCTACTACGTGCTTCACCTTTTCGTGATCCATCTTCTGGCGTATGCATTCGCGCTGTGGCAAGGCGGAAGCGCCGGCTTCCTGGGCCTGGACTTGTCGATCTATCCGCCATGGTACGGAACGAGCCTGTTTGGCGTGTACGTCGCATGGGTGATCGTGGTCTTGTTGCTTTACCTGCCGTGTCGGTGGTACACGGGGATCAAGGCTCACAGCAACTCGCGCCTGCTGAGCTACCTGTGAGCGCGCGCGATCCCGCCGGACGCAGTGCCGATGCTGAACCCGCATTCGAGCCGCTCGCCGCATATCGAGAGTACGAACCGGCTGAGATGGAATCACGCGCGTCCGCCTTCGCCGACGATCTCAACCGCCGCCGAACGACACGACATTTCAGCGACCGCGCTGTCTCGCGTGCGGTCATTGAACAATGCATTCGCGCCGCCGGAACCGCGCCGAGCGGCGCCCATCAGCAACCGTGGCACTTCGTCGTCGTGAGCGAATCAGGATTGAAGCAGCGCATACGCGAAGCGGCAGAGACGGCGGAGCGAGAGTTTTACTCGACCGCCCCACCGGACTGGCTCGCGGCCCTTGCGCCACTCGGCACCGATGCCGAGAAACCATATCTGGAGAGCGCGCCGTACCTCATTGCTGTATTTGCCGAGCGTTACGGGATCAACGAGGATGGGAGTCATCGCACTCACTATTATGTGAGCGAATCTGTCGGTATTGCCTGCGGCTTCCTCCTAGCGGCGCTTCATCACGCGGGCCTCGTCGCTCTCACGCATACGCCGAGTCCAATGGGATTCCTCCGCGAGGTGCTGGAACGGCCCGTGAACGAAAAACCCGTGATGCTCATCGTGACTGGCTACCCTGCTGAAGGGGCTCGCGTCCCGCGGCTCGAGAGAAAGCCGCTGGATCAGATAGCTACGTTTCGGTGATCGGCGCGAGGTAGTTTGTATCGCGCCAGTCGCTCCCTGCCCGTAGCTTAAGCCAGTGACCAACCCGCTCCGCGATCAGCTCCAGGAAGTGCTCGGCGACAACTACCGGCTCGAGCGTGAGCTTCCCGGCGGAATGTCCCGCGTGTTCGTTGCCGAGGAGGTTTCGCTCGCGCGCAAGGTGGTGATCAAGGTGCTCCCTCCCGAGACCACAGCCTCGGTGAACGTCGCGCGATTCCGGCGGGAGATCCAGCTTGCTGCGTCACTTCAGCATCCGCACATCGTTCCACTCCTGAGCGCGGGCTCTAGCGGCGACCTCCTGTATTACGTGATGCCGCTCATCGAAGGTGAGTCGCTGCGTGCGCGATTGCTCCGCGCCGGCGAATTCCCCGTGGCCGACGTCGCTTGGATACTACGCGACTCGGCGCTTGCTCTGGCGTATGCGCACGAACACGGCGTAGTGCATCGCGACATCAAGCCCGACAACATCCTCCTCACTGGCAAGTTTGCGGTTGTCGCCGACTTCGGCGTCGCCAAGGCAGTGAGCGAGGCAACGAGCGACTCGAACATCACGTCGGCCGGTGTCGCCCTTGGGACGCCGACATACATGGCGCCCGAGCAGGCGTCGGCTGACCCCAATACCGATCATCGCGCGGACATCTACGCACTGGGCATCGTCGGGTATGAGCTGCTTACGGGTGCACCGCCCTTCACCGGCACTTCACCGCAGATGATTCTTGCGGCGCAGGTGACGCGCGCACCGGAGCATGTCACGAAACAGCG
>JBBREF010000056.1:0-20005 GCA_038203205.1 Gemmatimonadales bacterium
TCGTCACGCTGGTATCAGGGATCTGGGGGAGCGGTGACGTCATTGGCGGGCCGAACCGCTGCACCACCTGATCGCCCTCGACGCGCACACCGCTGACGCGCCCTTCGATTGCCGGCGGCGGCAGGATCATGGTTGGCTCGAGAAAAATATCATCGCCGCTTACCGACGCGCCCTTTGCTTTCTTCAGGTCGATGACTTCATCGAGAGCGAGGCCGAGCCCTTTCATCAGCTTGTCCACGTGCAGTCCGAGAATTTCCGTGCGTACCGGATGAATCCTGATGCGCCCGTCAGGCGTGACCGATAGCTGCGCATGTATCTCGAACGGCATCGGAAACACCTTGTGAAGCGTCCCCTTCTGGACAATGAGCGGACCCGATGTCGTTATGCTGATGTTACGCAACGGGGATCCAGCGTAGTTGAAGACGTACCTGTTCAGGAGCAGGCTCAAGTCGCGACCGGTCAGGCCGACCTCCGCTGCCCGAACGCCGATGACGAAGGAGCGCTTGTCGTCGAACATGACCGGACCGCCGGTCTTGCTGCGCATGGTTCCGGTGAGTCGCCGGATGCGGAGGGGAATGTCCGTGTCGACGTAGAAGTCGACATTCTGCATCTGGACGTGGGTCGGGGCGTCGGGTCGGATCGAGTCGAGTCCGGCGGTGTCGACAGCCGCGACCTGGTCGACCGGTTTTTCCCGGGACGGCTCGGCGATAGTTGGCACTGACCCGTTGGAGCAAGCATTGAGGGCAGCGCTTAGCCCCGCGACGACGAATATCGATCTGAGTGAGTTCAAGTCGACGAACCAGTTAAGGATTCTGATCAAGAATAGTGCTACAGGCGATCTGAATCGCAGCGGGACAGAGGCAGCCCTCTGAATAATATTTCTCGCCGTCTACCAGGCAGTTATGCCGATGCGAAGCGGTGTCCTCTTTCTGATTATTATCAATATGATCCTAATCTGGGTTTCGCGTGCGCGCTTATCGTTTATGAACTGCAATATGATCCCGATTTGCCGGCCCTCGGGTTTTTCGCCGGAAAAGATTTATCGATGCCGACCCGGACCGGATGGGCCCTGACACCCAGACGCTGACGCCCCGCTGACGCCTCCCTGCTAACCTCACCTGAGAGGGAAGCGGTCCCTCGAGCGGAGCGAGACCCGGACCCGTCTGTCAGTCGTGAAGCGGGTCCGGGTCGTTTTTCACCCCAGCGACTCCAAGAAACCGCGCCGAACCTTTAGTTTTATTGAAATCTTTCACAAGGGAGAACACACACGTGAAGATCGCCGTGTGCGTCAAGCGCGTCCCCGACATGGACGTGCGTTTCAAGATTGCCTCTGATGGCGCCTCAGTAGACGACGCTGGGGTCAAATTCGATCTCAATGATTTCGACGCGTGGGCCGTTGAGGCCGCGCTTCAGTTGAAGGAAAAAGCTGGCCAGGGCGAAGTTACGGTGATCTCCCTCGGACCCAGCTCGGTTCAGGAGACGATCAGGAAAGCGCTCAGCATGGGCGCCGACAAAGGCGTCCACCTGCTGGCCGACAAGATTCCATTCGACGGCTTCGCTATCGCATCAGCACTTGCCGCCGAGTTGAAGGATGGCGGCTACGATCTGATTCTTTTCGGCAAGCTTTCGCCGGACTCCTCAAACGGGGTGACCGGCCCGATGGTCGCCGAATTGCTCGGCCTTCCATGCGTGTCTGCGATTTCGCGGCTGGACATCGCCGACGGCAAGGGAACCGCCAAGCGCGAGCTCGAGGGTGCACAGGAGATTGTCGAGTTCCCCCTTCCGGCTGTGCTCACAGTAGATGAGGGGCTGAACACTGCCCGCTACCCATCGCTGAAAGGCATCATGGCGGCAAAGAAAAAGCCGCTCGAATCAAAGCCGGCGGCGATTGGCGAATCGAAAGTGAAGATCGAGAAACTGGAGTTGCCAGCGGAACGCGCCGCGGGCCGGATCATTGGTGAGGGTGCGGGAGCCGTTCCCGAGCTCATAAGGCTGCTGCATACAGAAGCGAGGGTGATCTGATGGCGAATATCTTTGCTTTTGCGGAGGCCCGCGGCGGCGAGCTGCGCAAAGTTGCACTAGAGGCAGTCACGGCGGCGCGGAAGCTCGCGGACGCAACCGGCGGTGAAGTACACGCACTGCTGGTCGGCGCGCCAGGAATTGCACAGAAGGCCGACCAGCTCGCTGAGCATGGAGCCGACGTCGTAATGATCTGCGAGCATGAAGCGTTCGCCCACTACAACGCTGAGGCCGCTGCATCGGTTGCAGCCGAGCGTATCGGATCAGGCGGGTATCGCGCTGCCGTCTTCGCGACGTCGGCGCAGGGCCGCGACCTGGCTCCGCGGATCGCGGCCAAGCTCGGAGTCGGCATTGTGACAGATGTCACCGGCATCGAGCTTTCGGGCGATACACTCACGGTCAAACACCCGATGAACATCGGCAAGATTATCGCAACGGTATCCATGCAGGGTTCTCCTGCGGTCGTGTCGCTGCGGCCGAACACTTTCCCGCCGGCCGCAAGCCCGAAGGCGGGCCGTGTCGAAAATGTTCAGCCGGCCGGTGATCCAGCGGCTTCGAAAGTCACAGTCGTGGAGATGATCACTGGGGCAGGTGGAAAGCTTGATCTTGCAGAAGCGCCTGTCATCGTGGCCGGCGGGCGTGGACTGAAGGCAGCTGAGAACTTCAAACTCGTCGAGGATCTGGCCGACGCATTCGGGAACGCGGCGGTTGGTGCGACGCGCGCGGTGACTGACGACGGTTGGCGTCCACATTCGGATCAGATTGGACAAACGGGGCGGCTCGTCAGCCCCGATCTCTACATTGCAGTCGCCATCTCCGGAGCCGTCCAGCACCTCGCGGGAATGCGCACCTCTCGCACCATCGTCGCCATCAACAAGGACAAGGAAGCCCCGATCTTCAAGGTTGCCGACTACGGAATTGTCGGAGACGTGTTTGAAGTCGTCCCGGCGTTGACTGAAGCCGTGCGCGAAGCAAGAAAGGGCAGTTAGCGATGGCCGACAGCCGCCGCCTCACCGTGATACCATCTGAGTTTCAGCCGGCGCTTCCCCCTGAGCTGATCGTACGCGAACCGCTCGATGCGGAAGCGGTTCCAATGGATGTTGTGTTCGTAGGTGGTGGTCCGGCGGGACTCGCTGGCGCGATCGAGCTCGCTCGCCTGGTGAAGGAGGACAACGAGGCTGGCGGGGCACTTGGCGATGTTCAGATCGCGGTTCTCGAGAAGGCTTCGGGACTTGGAGAGCACTCCCTCTCCGGCGCAGTGGTGAATCCCCGCGCGTTTCAGGAGCTGTTTCCCGATCTCACGATCGCCGACTTTCCATTTCGCGCTGCAGTCGAGAAGGAGCGCGTGTACTTCATGTTGGGCGGCCGCGCTCAGCGCATCCCGACGCCGCCTACGATGCAGAACCATGGGCACTACATCGCATCGCTCTCGGAGATCGTGCGATGGCTTGGTGAAAAAGCCGAGGCGGCGGGAGTGAACATCTTCACGGGGTTCCCGGTTGCGTCGCTGATGATGGAGGAAGATAAAGTCGTGGGAGTGCGCACGACGCCCACTGGTTTGCTCCGGGACGGCTCGCCGGGTAGCGGATTCACTCCAGCGACTGACATCTCAGCGCGCGTGACTGTGCTGTCCGAGGGCACGCGGGGATCGCTGGCGCAGGCGTGGATGGAACACGCCGGGATCACTTCAGAGAATCCCCAGATATTCGCGCTCGGAGTAAAGGAGATATGGGAAACGAAGAAGCCGCTCGATGCGATCATTCACACGCTTGGGTGGCCGCTGCCTAACGACGCGTTCGGCGGAAGCTTCATGTATCCGCTCACACCGAATCTCGTCGCGATCGGAATAGTCGTCGGGATGGACTACCGCAACACCACTCTGGATGTGCACGAGCTTCTTCAGAAGCTGAAAACTGCCTCGCCGTTTCGTGATTATCTCGAGGGCGGCGAGATGGTGGAGTGGGGCGCCAAAACAATTCCGGAGGGGGGATTTTACGCGCTACCGAAGCGTCGCCACGGGAATGGCGTTCTTGTCACAGGCGATTCGGCGGGTTTCGTCGAAGTTGCTTCGCTCAAAGGAGTTCATTACGCGATGCAGTCCGGCATTTTCGCGGCGAGAGCGATCTTTGATGCGCTCAAGAAGGACGATGTCTGCGAGAACACGATGGCGCGGTACGATGCGCTCGTGAATGCGAGCTACATCGTCTCGGACCTCAAAGAGCGGCGCAACATGCGTCTCGCTTTCCAGAACGGCGGCCTGTACGCCGGCGGCATCAAGGCGACCCTGATGACGCTCACCAAAGGCGCGTTTCCCGGCGGCAAGATCGACTCCCATTCAGATGCTGAAGCTCCGCGGACAGTTGCCGGTGAAGAGCCATTTACGCCCGACGGAAAACTCACCTTCAGCAAGCTCGACGCAAATTTCAAGTCGGGTAACGCAACACGCGATACGATTCCGTCCCACCTGGTCGTAGGCAAGGACATTCCGCCTGAGGTCGCGCAGCTCTACGTCCACATGTGTCCTGCCGGCGTGTACGAGCTGAACGAGGGAAGGCTGGTCGTGAACCAGGCCAACTGTATCGACTGCAAGGCGACTGACGTGATCGGCCCGCGATGGACGCCGCGAGAAGGGGAGAGCGGACCCAAATACCGCCTTATGTAGCTGCTAGCTGCGGCGGTCGGCTATCTCGTACAAATCGATCTGCTGCCTGATCCCTTCTGCCTCGAATGGAACAGTCGTCTTGTCGCGGACTACAAGCCCGGCGACATCGCACTCTTCCCTGAATTCAGGAACTCCGATCCTTCCTGGATCTGCCACGATGACCATCCCACCCGGCGCAAGCGCGCGCTTGAATATTCCGGGTAACAGACGGGCATACTCCTTTTCGTAAAGCACATCAGAGGCGAGTATCAGGTCGAAGTTACGCGCGTCGTCAGGGAAATAGCGCCAGTCAATCATCCGCGCTTCCGGAGTTCTGCCGGTGTTCTGCCATGCATTTGCCCGCGTGAATGCGAGGGCATCAGTGTAGTAGTCAGTCGCCGTCATGTCGTACCCGGCGAGCATCGACGCGGTCGTAACAAGACCGACCCCGCACCCAAGCTCGAGACCGCGCTTTCCGGTGCGATCCCGCCCATCTTTCGAAAGTGCGATAAAATGGGCCGCAAGAATGGTCGAAGACGGCCAGATATCGGCCCAGTAGGGCAGGCGCTCGTCCATGACGAAATCTTCTTCGCGGATCAGGTCGTCGGAATTTTTCGGGCGAAGTATTGAGAGCGTCCGCGAACCAATTGGGATGTCACCCGTTGTCGTCGTGAACCGGTTATGGAGCGCGTCCACGAGATCGGCACCCTCGAGATCTTCAAGCGCGATTACCGCGCGGCTCACGTCAGTCGCAGCGAATCGGCCGTCCCGAAGGATGGCCCGAGTGGAAGCGCGCGGTGAGTTTCTCCGGCAGCCATTTCAAAGCGGTCTCCAGGCAGAATCAACAGCGCGTTCGCGCGCGCCATCGCGGTCAGCACTCCGGAGCTCTGAGAGCCCGCCAGCCGCGCTTCGCCCATTTCACCTTCGACTCGGGTAATCACGGCACGAAGAAAATGCATCAGCGATGCCGCGATCGTTATCGGCTCGCCGAGCGTGACCGGGATTGTTTCCCGGAAGACCTGGTGCGAACCCAGCATCCGACGGATCACGGGTCGCACGAACAGCTCGAAGCTCACAAGCGCGGAGACAGGATTCCCCGACATGCCGATCCACGGCACGCCATCGAGCTCGCCGCAGGCGAGCGGCGCTCCCGGCCGCATTCGTACCTTCCAGAAATCGAGTGTGGCCCCGAGAGAGTTGAAGACATCCCGGACGTGATCGTGGTCGCCGACTGACATTCCTGCCGTTGTGATGATGAGGTCGGCGTCCCGCACTGATTCGATCTTTTCGCGAAGTGATGCGGGATCGTCGCTTGCTATTCCGGCGTCGACCGGCTCGCCACCTGCGTCGATTATCGCTGCCGCAAGCGTGACTGAGTTCGACGAGATGATTCGCGAGCCAGCCATTTCCGCCTGGAAATCGGCAAGGTCTACAAGCTCGTCGCCCGAAGTAACCATCGCCACACGTGGCCTGCGATGCACCTTTACCGACTTCAGTCCACCCGAAGCGAGAGCGCCGAGGTGAGCGAGTCCAAGCTCTTCGCCTGCGGGAAAGAGCGTGTCACCGGCCGAAAAGTCCTCGCCCATCCTGCGAATGTTTCGACCCGCATCGCGACCGTGAATGACGGTGACAATGGCGCGGCCATTGTCGGTATCTTCGTGCCTGATTACGCTGTCAGCGCCTGCGGGCACCGGCGCCCCGGTCATTACGCGCGATGCTTCACCAGACACGAGATCGCGCGACGGACGCGAGCCCGCGGCAATCGAGTCGACCACTTTGAACGCCGCTCCGATCGTCAGATCGACGCTTCGTAATGCGTATCCGTCCATCGACGAGTTGTCGTACGGTGGAGACGTCAGTCGCGCAACGGCATCCTCCGCGAGAAACCGTCCGGCTGCGTTGCCTGTCGCTACAGACTCCCCCTGAAGTGCGGTCACACGTGCGAGAATCCTCTCGCTCGCCTCCGCTACTGAGATCACTGAGCGGCGCTTCGATAGTTCGCGAGGAGGACTCCTATGGCGTCCTGCAAGCGGGTGACCTGCGCGACGCGGACTGTGAAATGGTTTGCGAGGAAAGAAAAAACGAGGAGCTGGTCGTCCGCCGTGGACACGTACCCCGACAGCGATCTCACGAACTCGATGGTTCCCGTTTTTGCACGCAGGTTGTTGGCGGCCGCTGTGCCAACCATTCGCGTTCGAATAGTGCCGTCGACACCGGCGATCGGAAGCGCCTCGTGAAATACCGAGAACGTCGCTGAATCACGCATCATCGCGACGAGGGTCTTCACCATGGTCTCCGGCGAGACTAGATCATGACGCGACAGGCCGCTTCCGTCGTAGACGACGGCGCCGGTCGAGTCCACTCCCCACTCCTCAAGTTGGCGGGTGATTACCGCCGCACCGCTGTCAGCCGTGCCGACTCCGGTCTTCTCGAGACCAAGTGTCTTGAGCAGTACCTCCCCGATCTGGTTCTGGGACGGCTTCAGGAAGTGCTTGAGCACTTCGCGTAGCGGGGGCGACTGGAATGCGTAAACCGTGTCATACGGAGCCGTGAGGCTATCCACCTCCAGGTCGACGAGGCTGTCAACCACAATCCCCTGCCGGGATAACGCGAGATACAACGCGCTCAGGTAAGCATATCCCGGGGTGCGCGTTGCGACCGATACCGTCGTATCGCGGCCGTTTATCCTCGCCGGCCGCGTCACCATTCCTTCGTTGTAGAGAAGCTCGTCCACCGGCGCCCCACTCGATCCCGAAAGATCGTCATATTCCCAGCCGTAACCGTAGATACTGTCAGGAAAGGCATTCCCACCCTGTCGTAGTGACCCCGTAATCCGCGTGATGCCGCGCGCGCGAATCGAGTCGGCAATGGCCGTCATGGCACTCGCCGCGTTTCCGTGAAACCGGTTGCTGATCGTAGGATCTCCCCGGCCGATGACGATGAGGTCGCCTTCCAGCACGGAGTCACGCACCGTTCCGCGTTTCGCGATAACCGTATTGAACCGAAAATCCGGCCCAAGGTGCGTGAGCGCTACAGCACCGCTGAGCACCTTCTGGTTCGACGCCGGCATGAACAGCTTGCCGGCATTTCTTGAATAGAGTGTGTCACCGGTGGCGGGATTCACTATCAATACGCCAAGCTGGGCATGCGCAAACATCGGGTCGTTGACGAGCGAGTCGATCGAGTAACGAAGCGACGCGAGCGGAGCGCGCGCGGGACTCGGCGCCCCTCCGGGCGGCGTACACGCCGTGATCAACGCCACAAGCGCGATTCCCCTTGTAATGCGGGCGCTCATTCTTCACCCCGGTAGCTGGAGCTCAATGTTTGATCCTCCGCAACTGTAACATCGATCACATCGACCTCGGGCATACGTTGACTCACTCGCTCGAAAATGAATTTCGCCAGGTTCTCTCCGCTCGGAATAAGGAGTCCGTCAGCGAACTCCGCCACATCAGTATTGATGTTCCGATGGTCGAATCGCGCTGTAACCTCTTCGGCGAGTATGCGATCGAGATCGGTAAGGTTGATTATAAACCCGGTGACGGGGTGCATCGATCCGCGTATCGTCACATCGCAAGTGTAACTGTGACCGTGATAACTCTGGCGCGCGCAAAGCCCGAACGCTTTCTCGTTCTGCTCGTCGGTCCAGTCGGGGATTCGATATCTGTGGGCGGCCGCGAAGGCAACGCGGCGCGTGAGGTAAGCGCGTGGCATCGCGGTAATCTGGGAGACGCGGCGCCGAACTGAAAGCGGACGAGCAGCATCTCTCGCTACCCGTCCGCCGAATTTCAGTGCTCTGTGTTCTTCGCCCCAGCGCTCTGGTCCGAACCGCCAATACCTTCGGGAGTCGGGGTATCCGGCGGGATCCAGGGCTCTCCCCGCTCGATCGCCTCCTGCAGGTCGTGCGTTCCATCGGAATCGACGCTTCCCATGTCGGCGAGGTGGGCGGCCTCCGGGCTGAACTGAACCGGAACGTCACCAAGCAGCAGTCCCGCGTGCTGTTCTTCATCTGCAAGATGTTCGTCGATCGCTTCGGGGCTCACTGCGCGCCGGAGCTCATCGACAACGAGGTTGTTGGTTGTTTCCTCGATCCCGACAACGTCGGTCAGCACATGCCCGACGATGCGAAGCTCTTCTTCAGTGCCGACTCGCCCCGACAGCGTGACGGCCCCGTTGCGAACTGAAACGTCGATGTCGTCGCTGTCAAATCCGTTGCGCGAGGCGAGCTCGGCGCGAACGTGTGCGCGAAGCTCGTCGTCACTCAGGTTCCTGATTTCGTCTGTGTTGTCGTAGTCTTCGGCCAACGTATCCTCCCGCTCAGAACGATTAGCGGAAGAGCATGTACGAACCCCCGAGGGTGAAGCCGAGGTTTCTCTTCCAGAAGTTCTTCGCCTGGTCCGATTCGAGGAAAGCAGTGTTGTCGGAAGTAAGAGCGTAATACTCAGTCGGATACTTCACCTGATAGAACCATGTCCCGACGTCGGCTCTCATTTGCAATCTGCCACCGGGTACGAAGCGCAGGCCACCCGACAACGAAAAGGCAAATGTGGTGCCGAATTTGTATGGATCTTCGTCGATTTTCTTGCCAAGGTCACTGGCGAGGCCGATGCCGGTGAATATCACGGGAACCACTCCGCGGAAGCTGCGTTGACCCGTAAGGTTGAGGGACATACCGAGGTCAGCGAGATAGAGCGGCCAGCCCTGAATTCCGAGGTCACGCGACGCGGTCGGCTCCACCGGATTGATGACCTGCCGCTCACTTCTGACATGCGATAAACGCACGACGACCTGAGCAGGTCCGCCCACGCCGACCTCGTACCTGAATCCCACCATCGGACCACTTCTGGGGGCGACTCCTGCCGGATCCTTACCAGCCAGGTAGTAGCCGCCCACCACAGATGCCTCGTGCTTGTACTCGAGATCCGAGAACGGGCTCGAGCCAGGCTGATGCCCAACGTCGATATCCTGGGCAGCCGCTGTGGCAGCGGTCAGTGAAACGAGAAAAGCCAGCAACACCTGCTTCATTTAATGTCTCCGAGATTCGCTCCGGTCATCTCAGGCGGCTGACCGATTCCAAGCATGTGCAATATAGTCGGGGCCACATCGCTCAAAGCTCCGCCGTCACGCAGCGCGTGGATCGAGGAGTCGCCAAGGGCGACAAGTGGGACAGGATTGGTCGTATGCGCGGTATGTGGGCCGCCCGTCGCGGGGTCGATCATCATCTCGGCGTTCCCATGGTCCGACGAAATGAGAAGTCGCGTGCCGGACTTCGCGGCCGCGTTGATGACTCGCGCGAGGCACGCGTCGACTGCCTCGACAGCGGTAATCGTTGCCTGCATCGATCCGGAATGTCCAACCATGTCGGCGTTTGCGTAATTACAGAGGATGAAGTCGTGCGAGCGTGCCTCGAGCGACTGGCAGAGAAAGTCGGTGATCCCCGGGGCGCTCATCTCAGGCATCAGGTCGTAGGTTGCGACCTTCTGGCTGGGAATGAGAACTCTGTCCTCGCCCCTGCAGGGTGCTTCGCGCCCCCCGTTGAAGAAATAAGTCACGTGCGGGTACTTCTCGGTTTCCGCCGTCTTCAAAATCGATCGTCCATTCTGCTCGAGCATATCGACGAGAAGGTTCGCCATGGACTGCGGTGCAAAGGCGACGGGGACGTTGAAGGTCCGATCGTAGGAGGTAAGCGTGGCGAGACTGACAGCTGGGCGGCCTGCCACGGGGAAGCCCTCGAATGCCGGGTCGATGATCGTCTGAACCATCTGCCGCATACGGTCGGAGCGGTAGTTGAAGCAGATGACGGCATCACCGTCGCGCATCGGTCCAACTGCGGCTCCGGCCTCCTCTATTACTCTAGGCAGGATGAACTCGTCAGTCGTTCCGGAATCGTAAGCCGCTCGAATGAGGCCCAGCGGTGTATTCGCAGCGGGGCCCGTGCCGTCGATTGCCGCGCGATATGCGAGCTCAGTTCTCGGCCAGCGCAGGTCGCGATCCATCGCGTAGTAGCGACCGCTTACGCTCGCGATGTGGATCGGTACTGTGCCGCTGCGAGCCGCTATGTATGCGAGCAGCTCCTCCATGTACCCGAGCCCCGATGTTGGCATCGTGTCGCGGCCGTCCATGAAGGCGTGAATCGCTACTCTGGGTACCCGCTCACTGACAGCGAGATCGATCAGGGCGTAGAGGTGAGTATCGATGGCATGTACGCCGCCGTCGCCAAGCAGACCCATCAGGTGAAGAGTCGAGCCGTTCGCTTTAGCTCTGGCGCACTGCTCGACCAACGCGTGATTCGAAAAGAATGTTCGATCGTCGATCGATGCAGAGATGCGGACGAGATCCTGCATCACCACTCGTCCGGCGCCGAGGTTGAGGTGCCCGACCTCGCTGTTTCCCATCTGTCCTTCCGGGAGCCCGACGCGGCGTCCTGATGCGGCCAGCAGCGTTCGCGCGGGGTGTTTCCATACCGCGTCCCACGCCGGTGTGTTCGCGAGGAATATCGCGTTCCCCTCAGTTTCGGCGCGATAGCCCCAGCCGTCGAGGACGATCAGCGCAACCGGTCGCGATACGTCGCGGCTCATATTTTGTGTGTTCGGTGTAGGAGTGTACGTTATGAATGTCAATCTACCCCTGCGGAAAAGCCGCATCCAGCAAATGAGAACAGTCGCTTCACTGGTGCTCGTGCTTGCCACCGCACCGGCACTCGCGCAGGAAGGCGCGCCCCATGTAGCCACGAAGGCGACGGTGGTGCGTACCGCGCCGGCGGCCGGTCCTGCTATCGGGCAGGTCCAGAAAGGCGGGACCGTCAGTGTCATCGCTCGCGATCGCGACTGGGTACGCGTGAGAATAGAGGGATGGGTTCGAGAGGCCGATCTGATCGCTGCAGACTCGACACTTCGTGTGCTGAGCGTTGCCGATATTCGCACCGACCCTGCCAATGCACGCGGGAAGCTCGTGAGGTGGGAAGTGGAGGCCGTCGCGCTTCGAGCAGCCGATCCCCTTCGAACGGGCCTTCAGGCGGGCGAGCAATATCTGCTCGCTCTTGGACCCGGTGCCGAAAAGTCACTGGTTTACATTGCGGTTCCAGCACATATGCTTGCTGGCGTGCGGAGTCTTCCCCCGCTGGCGCAGGTGATTGTTACCGCTCGAATTCGCGATGGTCGAAGTGAACCGGCGGGTGTTCCAATTCTCGATCTGGAGAGCATCACAAGACGATGAGCCCTGACATCTCACCGAAAGACGACGCTGAGCTCGATAGCGGAGACCGGCCCGATCCCTCCGGCGAACGCAAGCATGACCGCCGTCGCGGTGGATGGCGCGATTTCCGCCGCGCCTACCCCGGGTTCGTCTTCACCTTACTGATCGGGTTGGCGGCGATGCTGGCAATCGACGCGTTCCTGATCCTGAAGCGCCGGTCCTACGAAGCGGAAGTGACTAGACTTCGATCCGGGATGAGCGACCAGGAAAAGGCTCGCACTGATGCCATCGTCGCCGCTGAAGAAAACAAGCTGAAGATTGCGCTCGCCCTCGCGCGGAGACAAGCGAAGCTCGAGAAGGCGCTGCACCTCTCAGTCGCCGTGGACAGCGGAAAGATCTACCTCGAGCGCGAGGGCGCGGTGCTGCGCGAGATGGCCGCTTCGTTCGGTCCTGAAGGGATGGTCAGCAATGGCACTGATTCGATACCGATGGTGATACCGCGCGGACAGCGCTCCGTTGCGAAATTTGATGCCGGTGGAATCACGCTCGATGGCGGCACGCTGATAGCGCCGTCTGACGCAGCGTCCCCCGCGCAGGACTTATCGGCGATGCCGCCAGGGTCGGTGCGCATCAGCAGGAACGATCTGAAGGCGATCATGCCGAATCTGAGTCTTGGCATGAGCGTCTACTTCTACTGACACAGGCTGGAGATCCATAGATGAAAGTTGTCGATACGATTGCGAACGGTGGAAAATGGGTTTGGGGAACACTCCTCGCGTTTGCTGGTGCCGCGACGGCGAGCGCAATGCTGGTGACGAAGACCGCAGACCTTCGATACGAGCGTGACGTCAACCGGATGGTCTTCAACGACAACCTGAGCGTCCTGGAGCAGGTCAAGGGGAAGTTGGGGGAGAGCTCCGACAGCCTGACCCTGCTTGCGTCTGAAAATCCGGTGGTGGGTGCCGACCAGGCTTATCTGGTGGTGAGCATCGAAGACCGCGAGCTCTGGTACAAGCGTGGGAATGAAGTCCTGTTTCATACGCAGGTTGCGACCGGCAGTGGCAAGACCCTGGTCGCGACGGGCGGTGCCAAGACCTACAAGTTCGAGACCCCTCGGGGCCGGCTGAAGGTTCAGGGTAAGGAAATCGACCCGGCATGGGTTCCGCCCGACTGGCACTTCATGGAACAGGCTAACAAGCGCGGGCTGGGCCTCGCACGTATGGATCGCAGCACGGTGATCCAGGCGGGTGGCGGGGCGGTGGTCAGGGTGAGGGGTGCAGAGATAGTCAAGGAATTCCCCGATGGCCGCTCAGTCCCTCTCGAGGCTGCTGACGGGCGGGAAATCGTCGTGAACGGCAACATCGTCATACCGCCGTTCGGTACGAATCAGCGCCGTTACAAAGGGGTTCTTGGGACCCGCAGGCTGCTTCTTGGGGACGGCTACGCCCTGCATGGCACGAACGTTCCGACCAGCATCGGGCAGGCGGTCAGCCATGGGTGTGTCAGGCTCAGGAATGAGGACATCGAAAGGCTCTACGAGATGGTCGCCGTTGGGACGCCGGTCTACATCTACTGACATCCGACGCAAAACATTCGCACCCCGGCCACCCCGAGACTAACTTGTAAGGATGCTGTCGAAACTCCTTTCCGGCCGGCGACTTCTGTTGCCGGACGCGACTCTTCATCGCCATAGGCGACCCGCGCTCGTCGTCACGCTTGGACTAATGGTCCTTGCGACGCTGGGCGCACTCGAGGTGAAGAACCCCGGAACGGCTTTCGGCGCCAAACCCTTTGGGAAGTACCTGTCGCGCAGCCTGCCGCTTGCAGCACCTTCGGCGACGGCTTACGGCGCCAGCGGCAGCGTCTTCCTCAAGTTCGCGATGCCCGGAGCTTCTCTCGAATACCCACTGGACGTGCACGGCGACCCCACATCGCTGAGCTATGGGTGGGTCCGGGTTGGTGACAGCGCAGTGACGACGGAGGCCCGCCCGCTGGCTGGCGCGAACGTCGTCGCTCCCATTAAGCCCGGCTTCTATCGGCTTGCGCTGGTCAAGCATGACAATCGCCGCATCATCGAGGGGCTGACTGTCGCCGTGCTGGTTCCGTTCGAGGAGAAGGTAGGTGTCATGCTGAATGGGTACCGCATCGGTACCTATCTGGCGGAACAGCTTGCTGGCAAGCAGACACCGCCGGAGGGATTCCTCGAAATTCTTCCGCAGGATGTCGATCTCCCAATCAGCAAACACCTGAAGGTCGGGGATTTTCTCAACCATGACTCTCAGGACACCTGGCCCCGCTACACGGCAGTGAGTCCGCGGCTGCTCGACAAGATCGAACTGGTCATCGCCGAGCTTGCCCGGTGGCACGGCGGCACGCCGACGGAAGTCGCACTGGCTCTCGACGTCAAGTCCGGATTCCGCGCGCCCGATCACAACCGCCGGGTGAAGCGCGCTGCGAAGGATAGCCAGCACCAGTACGGTGATGCCGCCGATGTTGCAATTGATGCAAACGGTGATGGCCGCTACACGGCAGTCGACAGCCGGATGGTAGGACTTGCCGTGGAGATCGTGGAACTCAAGCATCCAAACCTCGTAGGGGGACTCGGGATATACACGAGCGGGCATTCCCGCACTACGTATGTGCACATCGACGCGCGCGGAAAGCGGGCGCGGTGGCGCGGCTGAGGAGTCTCACGTGAACGACATCCTGCGCGAAAGGCTGATGCGCAAGCTCGACCTGCTTCCTGACGACAAGCTCGACCAGGTACTCGACTACATCGAGTTCCTCGATACCCGGTATGCGCCACGAAATGCTCCGGCTCCGAATCCTCTTACGCGGTTCGCCGAGGGTGTGGAGAGCACGCTGAGGGCGGGCAAGGTTTCCGCCAGTGCGATCTCGGGAACGATGAGCATCATGAACAAGGCGGTAGGCGCGATCTCGGAAGTTGCCGCGGCTGGCAAGTCTGTTGCATCGGGGATCATGGACGCTGCTTCAGGATCCACCGGCACGACAACACCCGAAGCTCAGCCGCCATCGATTCCCCGGGGCGGACCACATGAGCTGGGAAGTCAGCTGCCGCATACCCCGGGAGATGAGACAAAGTGAGCGCAGCCAGAAAACGCCCTGCATCGAAGACGGGCCGCCGACCGCGGCAGCTTCCGCCTGACGTCGAGATCGACACCGAGCGCACGCCGCGCACCGGCGCAAAGCGAACGGTCATGGGCAGCATCAGCGAGCTCCCCAATTTTCTTCGCCTGCTGTACGGCCTGATCACCGACAACAGAGTGCAGGCAATCGATAAGCTGGTTGTTGCGGGCGCTATTGCCTACATCCTGCTGCCTGTCGACGTGATTCCGGATTTTATTCCGTTCCTCGGAGAAGTCGACGACGTATTCCTGCTGATGCTCGCGCTCCAGAGGCTCATCGCCAATGCAGGGAAGGCGGTTGTTCAGACCTACTGGGCGGGCGACCCGAAGGAGCTGTCAGAGCTCAACCTCGAGAAAATTCTCGCGGCGTGTGCGTTCTTCCTTCCGCGGCGCATGCGTCGTCGCCTTCGTACGATTGGCAGGATATAGTCGCAACAGAAACCCAGGGGGAAGTGGATCAGGCGGATCTGGCGGATAACTGCGCGGATCGTTCTATCTGAAAACAGAGAAGCCGGAGCGCGATTATAGCATTTCTCTTTTTGTTTTGACTTCGCGACCGTCCGATTGTGGTTCCGATTTGCTTGATCCGTCCGATCCGCGCTTCTATCCGCTATATCCGTTGAACCCCTGGGTCTCCGGCATGCTTGAAGCCCAGCGGAAACTAAGAAGCCGGGACTCAAATCGAGTCCCGGCTTTTTTCATTCAGTAGCCTGCTTCAGCTAATCAAGCAGGGCAGCGGGGCAATGCGATCGGGCAACGCTCTGGATCCGGCGCTGGACTCGACGATTGTCCACCAGGACCACCGAACGTGTAAAGCTCGAGTCGCAGCGTACCCAGCTCGCGTCCCGGAACCGGCAGCTGAGTAAAGGTATTCTCGGGAAGCAGCTGCCATCCGCGTGAATCAAAGAAGCGAACGACACCATCAGTGCCGATCATCTCGACACCCTTTTCGTAACGCAGCGCATCCCACAGGCTTCCACACGCACCGCTCAGCTTTCTCGGTACACATCCGGGCTCGTCCGGCGGCCCATCGATCGTTACCGGTGCAAGCTGGCCATTGGCCACTCGTGTCTTGTTGATCAGAGTCACAGCCTCGGCCGCACGATTGAGGCGGATGAGTGCCTCAGCCTTGAGGAGGTCCATCTCTGCGACGGTCACGGCAACCTGCGGTCCTGTCTGCCACGTCGTGCTCGTACCGTTTCGCAGGTAGTAATAGTGCGAGAAGCGCCAGGTACCGCGGCTGGCCTGGAAGATGTTGCTCGCGTTATATCCGAAATATTTGCCGGGGATAGCCGGTCCGGCCGCGCCGTGAATTCGGCGATCCTTGGAACGGATCTGGAAAGCGACGCGGTTGGTGAGGGGGGTATTAACCCAGTTGATGAATCCCTGAGTCGAGTCTGCGGGACCTAGCATCCAGTATGATGGCCTTCCGAAATCGCTAGGCGGACCGGTACGCACACGCGCTACCAGGCGCTTCCAGTCATCCCAGAGAATGTCAGGCTGCGCCACCGGCGCAAAGTCCGTGGTCATGCCCGCGTTCGCGCGTCGCAGAACTTCATTCCAGTCGACGGCCGCACGCTCGGCGCGCGTTCTGGGTGCGTAAGCGAGGAAGCGCGCGGCGTACGAATTCGCGAGGCGTACGACCTCGTCCCGCGTCATCGACTGAAAGAGCCACGAATCGACCGGCAGTGTAAAGTTGGCCACCGCCGCGTACGTAATCGCTTCGTCGAGTTGCTTGATTGACGCAGCTACGACTTCGGGATACGGTTGGAAGCGGGGGGACGTGATTGTATCGAGCACCAGCTTTTCATCGACTATGACGGCCTTGTCGAAGTACAGTCCCAGCATGCCGTGCGAAATCGCCTGCATGAACTTACCCATCGTCCGCGTTCTCGCGGTGCGGGGGGCGTCAACGATGACGAGTCCCGAATCGATCGAGATAAGCGCGTCATTGACTGAGGAAATGGTGCTGTAGAGGAAGTACCACGGTCGTTCGTTGACCAGGCTGCGTGCGTTGATCGGGCTGTTATTCCATGCCGAGCGCGGCTCGGCAGATGTCTCGAGTTGCCCAAAGTCGGCGAAGCCTGAAGTGATCTCTCGCGCCATCGTCGACAGCGCCCATGATGGATAGTCATCATGGCCGGCAACCGGCCACCACGTTCTGAACGAGGTCGCGACGAAGGATTCCGTGGCGGTCGGCTGCTGTGTGGCGCGCACGCGATCCGGTTCGTTCGGGTTCTCGATGTCGAGGTTCTGGCAGCCGGCGGTAAACAGTACTGCGGCGCACGCCAGATACTTCATAATGTGCATTTTATCTCCAGATATCGTCATGATCAGAAAGTGAGCTCGATGCTGCCGGTGAACGTGCGGTATCTCGGATAGTCGAAGCTATCGAGCCGGATGACAGCCGACCCGACTTCCGGATCGTAGCCCTTGTAACTCGTCCATGTCTTGAGGTTGCGTCCGATCAGCGAGACAGACGCTCCACTTACTCCGAAGCGGCCGAGCGAGCCAACCAGGCTCGATCCAAGGCGATACTTGACCGAGAGCTCACGCAGCTTCACGAAACCGCCGTCCTCGACGAAGTAGTCAGTCGGGTCGTTGGCCGAGTAAAGATTCACGTAGTACTCGACCGGCTTCTTCAGCTCCTGCGCCTTGCCGGCCTGGTCAACGTCACCGCTTCGTCCCCACTGATACATGCGCTGATTCGTGCGGTTGTAGATCTGCCCGCCTACCGAAGCGTCGAGAAGCCCGAAGAGCGTGAAGTCCTTCCAGCCGATGTTGTTCGAGATTCCGTAGTGGAATTTCGGATTGCCATCGCCGATACGGACGACCGAGTTCGATCCGGTCGTGTCGCGCAGCGGAATCGGCTGTCCCCAACCATAAACGGCAGTCCCGATTGTCGTCGTGGTTCCCCAGAGCCTTTTGGTCTCGCCCTCGGTGTAGCTGTTGCCCGGGCCAACCCAGACAAGGAGGCCTTCGTCGTTCTGCTGGAACTCGCCTGCGCGGCTTTGTGCGCTCGGCAGAAGGTCGTTCGCTCCCTTGATGAACCGGAAGCCATAGAGCGCGCCAAGCGTCTCGCCTGCACACCTGAAGGTGACATCGTTTGCGAGCGTAAAGCAGCTTCTGTCGAACTCGGTGATGCGATTACGCGAGCGGTCTGCAACGAGCCCCATGCGCCACGTGAATCCGGGCCTTCTGATCAGCTGCGCTTCCAGTGTGCCCTCGAGGGTGTTGCCTTCGACAGTTCCGGCATTCTGCCACTGAGACGCGTACCCGAAGAAGCCAGCAAGCGGAATCAGGATCAGCTGGTCGACGACGCGGTTCTTTGCGTACGACAGCTGTAGCGAATAGCGCTGTTTGAAGATTGCGTCGACACCAAATTCAGTTTCAGTCGCGTGCTCCGGCTTCAGGAAACGGTTGCCCAGTGTTTCCTTCTGGAGTCCGCCGCCTTCGGTAAAGTCGAAGGTCTCGTACTGATCGGCGAAGTCGGGTCGGGTTCCCGCAGTCCCACGTGAAGCGCGAAGCTTGAACTCGCTGAGCGACTTGAACGGCCACCAGCTTTCCTGCGACACGCGATACGCGCCACTCGCGCGGTAGTAGTTGTTGTTCTGCTCTTCCGGTCCGAACAACGAGCTTCCGTCGCGTCGCACCAGTCCTTCCACGATGTATCTGCCGCGGTAGTCAGCGCCGGCGGTCGCAGCGAAGCTGTTGGAGCGGATTTCCTCGAGGAGTGATCCGACCGACCGCTGCTGAGCATTGCCGAGATTGCGAACGCCCGGCGCGGAGAATACTTCACCGCGTGCCGTCGTGGTCTGATTTGTCTCACGTTCCATGAAGGCGCGGAACGTGGTCTTGACGGTGAGCGGGCCGGTGCGGCCGATCAGGTTCAGGCTGCTCGCGGCATTGATGGCGTCGGTCGTGCCGGTGAACTGCTCGATCTCGCCCTGGCTGATTCCACCAGTGACCTCAGTCTTCTTTCCGGCATCGAGGAAGAAATCGTTACGGCGATCGGATCTGTCGTAGCTGACGTTGGCGTCGAGGTTCATCCACGAGAGAGGCGCGTAGCGCGCCTCGAGGCTGCCCTGCGTGCGCGCGCGCTTCCGCTTGCTTTCTTCCGTGGAGAGCACATACAGCGGATTCTCTTCACGGCCTTCGTTCGGGTCGCCCTGATACAAGTATGGCGTTCCATCGGGATCCGGCGTCCGGAGGTCGACATCAGGTGCCTGATTGATCAGGTCGAAGAACGCATCGCCGTACAGCTCGTTGCGGTTCGACCGGTTATGATAACCGCTGAACGAAAGCCGCAGGCTCTCGATCGGCCGGTGATCGAGATTGAGGCGCAGGTTCGTTTGCTGGTACTCGCCGCTTTCGAGAACAACTCCGTCTTCACGGGTGTTGTTGAGGGCGAGCATCCAGTTGGTCTTTGCGCCGTTCTGCGCGATACTCACGGAGTTCTTGTAAAACTGGCCTGGATCGAAGAACCGTGCGACCTGGTCGTAAACCGGATCGATGTATTCGGTATCCTGGAAACGCGTGTAGATAGGCTTCGCAACACGCTGAGCGCGGGTCACCACAGCGCCGGCAGCGTTCACATACTGTCCCTGAGCGTTGGTCATGTAAAAGTGGTTTTCGGCCCACTTGATTCGCCGCGCAAGGCTGTTCGAGCCGACTTCAGATCTCGCCGTGACGCGCGTCGTCCCTTCCGGAAGCGTACCGCCGCGCCTCGTCCTGATCTGAATCACGCCGCTGGCCGCGCGCGATCCGTAGAGAGACGCGGCTGCAGCGCCCTTGACGACTTCGACGCTCTCGATATCCATCGACTCGAGGTCGGCGCTCGAGGCGCCGAAGCTGCCGGATAAAATCACGCCATCGACAACGATGAGCGGGGAGATCGACTTGCTTATGCTGGTCGGTGACCTGAGGAGAATGTTCGTGCCGCTTCCTGGCTGTCCGCTCGGTACTACCGTTACGCCCGCGATTTTTCCCTGAATCGTTTCGAGCG
>JBBREF010000057.1:0-19848 GCA_038203205.1 Gemmatimonadales bacterium
CGTCGCCCGTCATGATTACCGTGATGTTCATGTCCTTCAGCCGCCCCGCGTCACGCAGCGCGCGCAGTGCCAGGATAATCGCGACATCGCCGCCCTTCATATCGCTCGTGCCCGCTCCGCGAGCGACTGTGTCTTCCCTCACCCACTCCTGCCCTGCGCCCTCGAAGACCGTATCGAGATGGCCGATGAGCAGCATTCGCGGCCCGGTCCCTCCGCGATGCACTGCTACGAGGTGGCCGGCACGGCGCATCGATTCAGGCATTTCAACCCAGCGTGACTCGAATCCGAGTGCCGTGAGCTCAGCACCAAAGAGATCGCCGACGCGACGAACTCCGGCGAGGTTCCCTGTGCCGCTGGGAATGTTGACTGAACGGCGAAGAAGGTCGATTGCGGAATCGTAGTTTGCGCGCACGGCATCACGAATCCGCGCTTCGTCAGCGGTGAGCGCTGGCGCCGGGGCGATGACCGGCTGAGCAGCAGGAGTCGGAGCGACTGGGCGGCAGGCGATGGGACTGGATGCTGCGAGACAGAGAATCGTGCGGCGAAGGAAAACGATGGGGTCCGGGCAAGGGGTGAATCGCTCCTGTCATTCTACATGGAAGCGACGCATCCCGCACCCACGACAACGAGTGTCAGCTTCATGATGGGGTCGGGCTCGTTTAGAGTTTTTCGAGCCGCAGCCATTGTTCAAGTGCGTCCCATCTCCCTCGTGCGACGCGGAGCCGTACGCCACTGCTAAGGACGATGGCTCCGCTGCCGTCAGACTCCCGGTGCATCTCGGTGACGCGAGTGCCGTTGACGAGAAGAGAACGATGCACTCGAACGAATGGTCCACCGTCGAGCAGTCGTTCAATTGCCTGAAGCGTCTGGGCAACGAGGTGAGCCTGCTTACGGGCGTGAATCCGCGCGTAGTCTCCATCTGCCTCGATCCAGTCGATCGTCTCGACGTCAACCACGATCACCTTCGCGCCAGTTTTTACCCCAATGCGCTTTGGTCGCGCACGCTTGTCGCTCGAATCGACCGACAACTCACCTGCTGTGCTGACGTCCCGGCGGCCCTTCGCCATACTTGCCAGTGTCCGCTGCATCGTGAGTGCATCAAGTGCCTCCAGCCGCTCGAGCGCGCGGTCGACTGCCGCGGTGAATCGCGGCCGGCCAAACGGCTTGAGGACATAGTCGAGGGCGTGCATCTCAAATGCGCGTACAGCGTGATCATCGTGGGCGGTGACGAACACAACTCCGCGGGGCACTTCGGATCCGAGCTCATCGAGAACTCCAAAGCCATCGAGGTCTGGCATCTGGATGTCGAGGAACATCAGGTCGGGATGAAGCGCCCTTGCAAGCTCGACGGCGTGTCTTCCGTTGGTCGCCTCGCCGACGACCTCTATTCGCTCGTTCTCGCGAAGAAACGTCGTGATCGTCTCGCGGCCCGCTGGCTCATCGTCAACCACCAGTGCGCGAACCGTCGACTTAGCCATGCACGCCATTGCTGGAACGCTGCCGCGCTCTATTGACGGGTATGTCGATCGTGACCGTAGTTCCCTCCCCCGACTCGGCAATCGACAGAAGCGCTGACTCACCGTATAGCTGGCGTATCCTCTCACGGGTATTGCGAAGACCGGTTCCCGTCCCCGGAGCCGCTGTCGTTGCTGACATCCCCGGACCGTCATCGGAAACTGTCATGATCAATCGGCTCCCAACGACTGCAGCAGTCACCTCGAGCACCCCCGCCGCCGAGCTCGCTGAAATTCCGTGACGAACCGCGTTTTCGACAATGGGTTGCAGAATAAGTGGAGGCACGTTGTGATCGAGAGCGTCCTCGCTCGCGCGAATAGTTGGTTTTAGCCGGTCAGGAAATCTCGCTTCTTCAATCGCCAGATATCCGCGGACGAACTCCATTTCTTCGCGCAGCGGAATTTCGATTCGCTCAGTATGACTCTGAACCTTGTGGAAGAGAGCGCCCAGTCCATCGAGCACGGCATCGGCTTCGTCACTTCTGCCAGATCGCCACAGTTGCCCGATCGTGTGCAGCGTGTTGAAGAGGAAATGCGGCCGTATCTGGGCATTGAGTGCCTCGAGTCTCGCGCGCGCAAGCTGACCCTCCACACGCGCCAGTTGAAGCTCGCGCGCCCTGGTCTCCCGATAAGCCTGAACAGTCTGAGTGATTCCAAGAATCGCCGCGTATATCAGCAGCGCGAAATGAAAATTTACAGTTGCCCATAGAGCCCCCGCTTTCGCCAATGCCTCCAAGCCGTTGAAGCGACCGGACAATGTCCAGAAGCCGAGTACTATCAGGACATTGGCTGCAAAGGCGAGAACAATCGCCCCCACGAAATGAACCGGGATGTTCCGCTTCCACTTCCCTCTAGTGAGTGGAAACCGGATTGTCAGCGCGATTACAGCCAGGGTCACAGGAATCCACGCGATCGCCTGTATCATCGCCGTTCGAACCGCCGCCGCAAGCGCGATTGCTTCCCTGCCCTGCAGAGTCGATCCGAGAGACGTCTGCGCGCCCCACAGCGTACCCGCAACGACCCACGCCAGGCAGACGCCAGCGACTAACCGCCATCTCATCCGCTTCAGAACCCAAACGTGTGTGAGTATTTCAGGAGCAGTGTCCTCGCGAGTGACATTGGACTGCGCACGCCGACTGGGTCGAAGTTGCGATCGGTGTCCAGACCCTCATTATACACGAGCCAGAGATCGGTCCCCTCGGCAAAAGCGTAGCGAAGGCGCACGTTGAAGTCGAGCCGGTCCGTCGTCGAATTGTACTGGATGAAGGCATTCCCCGACTTCTGCGCATCGAGTGCAGTTCGAATTCGTACCCGCGCGATGTGGATATTCTCAGATTGGTCGCGCTTCGAGAAACTGAGCGCAGTCATCTGATAGTCGGCGCCGAGCTCGAGATGCGGTGACACGTTCCAGGTCGGTGTGAAGATCGCCTGAGTTCGGCGTCCATCGAAGTAAGTCCCCGCCCTGAGGTCGATTCCCGCACGCAGGCGGTTCCCCGTACCCATGAATCCTACGACCTGGAAGTCGGCGAAATCATACACGCCCGCAGGTACCTTGAGCCTGCTTCCGATCGAGAACTCGCGAGCCACGTTCTCGTGAAAGTATTTCGGCTCGAGCCAGCCGCCACCACCAGCTTTGGTATCCCATTGAACCCACACCGCATATGTGCCGGTCTCCAGAGCCCCGTCGCTGTTCCTGAATGAAGAACTTGCGACCATGCCGGGATACACCCTGCGAAAAAGCTTGTGACCTTCGGTAAAGATGAAATAATTGGCGAAGAAGTTCGCGGTGGTGAAATCACGCCTGGGCATGAATCCAAGCTCCGGCCGGTAAGCGGTGCCGGAGCGGGTGAGAGTTCCCTGATATTGAAGCCCGCGCCCTGTTCGCCTTTCGAGTTTCAAGTCGATGTGGCTGTGATCAGCGAAGCTCGCCCCTGTGGTGTCACCGTTGTAGGAGGTCGTCGCGAGCTTGGCTCCTATGTACTGGTCGCCGCGAAACCGCCATGAGAAATCGCCGCCGAGTGCCTGATTGCGTCGGCCGTCGCCATAGTATGAGGTCAGCATGAGTCCCGCAGTCGACCACGCATTCAATACGGGCCGCTGAAGGCGAAGCACTCCGAAATTTTCGCTTGGTGTCGTGCCGTGTGACTCGGTCTGCATATCGAGCGCGCCGATGTCCCACTTGCCAGCCCGGCCGACAATTCGCGCGCCGCCAAGAACGCGCACCGGCTCGAGATTCTCCGTCAACCCGATACGCCGCGAATTGAACAGCCTCGTGCCGTTGCCGGTCGCGAAATCGAAAACTCCGCTGCCTTCCTGGAAGAAACGCCGCCGCTCCGGGAAAAAGAGCGGAAACCTGTCGAGGTTCACCTGCTGGTCATCGGCTTCGACCTGCGCGAAGTCAGTATTGAGCGTGACGTCCAGGGTGAGTCCGGCGGAGAACGGGTACTTCACGTCGAGACCCACTTCTCTCGAGGTTCCCTTATCGATGCGGAACCCTGACGTTCCCGACACCGCGGTCTGCCCCGCCCCGGCAAGTGCGTACGGCGTTACATACAGCGGTCGGCGGCTTTTTACGCCGCGCAGTACCACATCCTGCGCGACCGAAGGTCTGCGGAACTCGAATTTTGGATCGATAGCTGGGAAAGTCACGCGCTCGTCGAGCCGCGACACGAGCCGTGTAACGGTCAGCCCCATCGTCGCGTTGCCATCCGCGTCAGTGCGGAACCCGATGCTGGAGAACGGAATCCGCACTTCGACGAACCATCCCGAATCGGTCACCGTGGTAGCGGCATCCCAGAAGGTGTCCCAGCTCCCGTTAAGCGTGGCGCCGTCGTTGGAAACAAGCAGGTCGAAGCGGATTCCACCCGCGGTGATTCCGAACCACTTCGCATTCTGGTTGTCGTTGAACGCATCGATGTAGATCGCGAATGCGTCGTCGCCATTCCACCGGTCTCGGTAAAGTGAGTTGATCCTGATCTTCGATGCGTCGGTGTCGTAGAACCACCCTGCCGCATAGAAGTAGTCGTCATCGTACGCGACCCTGATCTCCGTACGCTGCGTAGTCGGCCCGCGAAAGACCGGAGTGTATTGAGTGAGAGGAACCGTCGGGACGTCACGCCACTCGGGCTCGACCAGCCTTCCGTCCACGTCAATTGCCTTTGCAATGCGAGTCAGCACCAGTGGCCCTGCCTGCGTTTCCTGGGCACCAAGTCGCGGCATGGGTGTCAGACTCAACACAACAACGGCGGCGGCAATCAGTTTCACGTTCAGCATTCGCACGGTCTCTCGGTGTCAGCGTTGAGACGACAAGAGAGCGCTAGACTCCTGAGCAGAGAAGCTAGAGTCGCTGGGTTGTGGGAACACACTGATGAAATGCTGATTTCGGCCCGCAGGCGTTCCCCGCCCAGTTCAAGTCGATCCAACTGATGCAGGGAAAGGGGCGGGGAACTACACGGGGAAAGGAGGTTCTGAAGGTGCAGGAGGTTTTGGAGGTCAACCGGGACGGCCAACGACCTCTTACGGTCAGAATCGGTGATGCTTCTTGGGAACTGCGCAACAACGTCAAGCGAACGACATGCTCGACCCACTCCTGCACCTTCAGAACCTCCTGTCCAATGCGTAGTTGCTCTGCGCGCTCGTGACACTGAACACGCCGATCTGCCGTTAGAGAGAATTCCGGGCGACGCGGGCTGCATCGCCGAGCGATAGATTCTGCGGGATGAAACCCCACTTCGTGCCTTCGTTACTTCTGCTGGTGATCAGTGCGTGCGCCTCAGGCCAGCAAGCATCAGCCCCCGTCCCTGTTCAGGCCGTGACCGTCGGCGCCGATCGCCTTCTCACCGAATACGCGCACCTGATCCGGGGCAAGTCCCTGGCGCTGGTATCGAATCACAGCGGCCGGCTATCAGACGGCACCCACCTGGCTGATGTGCTGCACAAATATCCTGATGCGCGGCTGAAGGTTTTGTTCGGAATGGAGTACAACATCAGGTCCAACGACTACTCGGTCGCACGCGATGGCGAATCTGCAGTCGATCCGGAAACCGGACTCACGAAGCACAATCTTTACGGCGAGCACCACAAGCCGACCCGCGAGATGCTCGCCGGGGTAGATGCGATCGTCTTCGACATTCAGGAGGTGGGCGCAAGATTCTACGAGCACATCAACATCCTTGGATTCGTCATGGAAGCGGCTGCCGAAAACGGCATCGAGGTGATCGTCCTCGATCGACCGAATCCCATCACCGGCGACAAAGTCGATGGATTCATCACTGATCAAGCGGCGCTTTTAAGGTTCGGCTCATATGCGAAGGTACCTGTCGTGCACGGCATGACGATGGGAGAACTTGCGCGCTTCTATAATGAAGAGGGAGAGCTTCGCGGCAGCAGGAAGGCGAAGCTGAGCGTCGTTCCAATGAAAGGATGGACGCGGTCGATGTGGTACGATCAGACCGGGCTGAAATGGAGCAAACCTTCACCCAACCTCCTGACTTTCGAGTCACTCCTTGCCTACGTTGGAACCTGTCTCGTCGAGGCGACCAACCTTTCGGAGGGCCGCGGAAGTGACAAACCATTCGAGTACATCGGCGCCGCATGGTTGGACAGCGAAGGCGCAGTGAAACTGCTGAACGATCTCCGGCTTCCTGGAGTCACGTTCGAGCGCATCGCCTTCACCCCCGAGCAGAAATCCTTTCACGGAAGACCGCCGAAGCTCACGGGAATTCCGCTCAACGGGATCTACTTGCGCGTTACCGACAGGGATGCGTTCGAGCCCTATCGTGCCGGTGTCGCGGTGCTGTGGGCGGTCAACCGCCTGCATCCTGACAAGATCGTGTGGAACGACGCCGCGCTCGACCGGCTTGCCGCAACCCCCCAACTCAAGTCGATGATTCTTGCCGGCAAGACGCCGTCAGAGATCTTCAATGCCTGGAGCGCTGAGGTAAAAGCCTTTGCCGCGAGGCGAGCTCCCTACCTGCTCTACTCCTGACTGTCCTCGGGATCCGATGAGCCGGGGTGCGTATTATGTGATGCAGGCAGGTAAATTGTCATTATGACTGTTCCCGCGCCTGGGTCGCCGACGCTCAGGTCTACACTTGCTGCCGCCCTTCGGGCAAATCGCGAAACCATCGTCGAGCGTTGGCTCGAGCGAATCAGCGCGCGCGTCACGCTTGGCGATAATGACATCTTCCCATCGGACCAGCTCCTCGACCACGTCCCGCTTCTGCTGGACGGAATCGCCGACTATCTGGACCGTCCCGAGGACTATCTCGACGGCGGCCCCGTCACGGCGAAGGCGATGGAACTCGGCGCGCTTCGCCACTCCCAGGGATTCGATGCTTACCAGATCCTCAAGGAACACGAAATACTGGGCCGAATCATCTACTCGACTTTGCGGCCCGTAGTTGAGAAGGGCGCGCCTCAGGCAGGAGTAACCGAGGCCCTGGAATGCTGGGAGCAGATTGGTCAGGCAGTTGAGTTCATCATGCAGGCGACGATTACCCATTTCCTTCGCCTTGCGGCTGAGGGGGTATCGGAGCGTGAGGGGCGGCTTCGCAGGTTCAACCGCCTTGTCTCGCACGAGTTGAAGAGCCGGATCGGAGCAGTGCGCGGCGGCGCTCACATGTTGCAGGAATCATGGCTTGGCGATGCGGAGCGGCAGCGCTTTCAGCGCATGATCATCGAGAACTCCGAGGGACTTCAGCAGGTCCTGACCAACCTCGAGGCGTTGTCGCGACTCGATGTCGACGCGCGCCAGAGCAGGAACATTCTGCTGCCGCAGGCGGCAGCTGAAGCGGTGAGGCAGCTGCGGGATGCTGCGCAAAACAAGGGAGTGGCGGTGAACCTCAGCGAGCTGCCGCCAGTCGAAGTTGATGCAGCGGCGGTCGAGTTGTGCCTGACGAACTTCATATCAAATGCGATCAAATATTCAGATCCGGCGAAATCAAATCGCTGGATCGAGATAACCGGCGAGCTCTTCTATTCTGAAGATGGGCTTGGTGAGCTGATCATCAGGGTTCGCGACAACGGGATTGGAATTCCGCAGGGCTCACGCGACAAGTTGTTTCAGCAGTTCTACCGCGCGCATCCGGACACGGTGACCGCCGAAGGCACCGGGCTCGGACTCAGCATCGCACGCGAGACTGCGGAATCGCTGGGTGGGCGGGCATGGGCGGAGTTCCCTGAAGAAGGCGGCAGCATCTTCGCATTTACGTTTCCATCGCGAAGGGTAGATGACAGCGCCGCGGCTGGAACCAGGCGTCCCGAGGCGGCCATTCTCGACGCCGTCCGCGATACCGAGGAACGGCGTCCGGCAGAGTAGTCAGCTCACGAGTCTTTCGAAACGACCTCGTCAGAATTTCCTATCTGTCCCCACACCCTTTCCAGATCGGCTGGCGAAACATGAACGGGAGCACCGGCGAGGATCCCCGTCACGTTAGCGAACGGACGACCCATGATCATGCCGCCCTTGTCGATTGTGAACTCCCGGATTGCCTTGTCGTGCCATGAGCCGCGCATCTTCAGGACCGTGAGTCCGCGCTTCATTTCACCGAACATCTCGACATAGCGAAGCAGAATTATCGAATCAGTGAGTGTCGAGATGTGGCTCTCGGTTATCGAATCCCCGCCCATGAGGCTCGCTGTCGTCGACGTAAAGAGCCCCGTGATTTCTTCGTGCTTGATGAAAGACGTGAGGCCGATGACAAACTCCCTGAAGGCCTTTGAGCTCCCCACGTGCTCGAGCGCCGAGAGGCTGTCGAGGGCCACACGCTGCGGCTTGAAATCATTGATCGTCGCCTGAATCGTGACGAGCCAGTCTTCCAGTCCGGATACGTCAGGATAGTCGCAGACGACTCGAAGAAGTCCGTCCTTCTCCATCTGCTCGAAGTCGAACCCCCAGCCTGTCGCGTTTCGAAATAGTTGATCGCGGCTTTCCTCAAAGGCGAGAAGCAGGCAACGCTCGCCATCTCTCGACCCGCCATGAAGGAACTGCGCGACCGTAAGTGTCTTTCCCGTGCCCGTCGCTCCCGACACCAGCGTGACCGAATCGCGGAAGAGTCCGCCGCCGCACATCTCGTCGAGCGCCGCGTTTCCTGAAGAGATGCGCACCGTCGATGACTTCATGCTCAGTTGCATAGCAGATAGTGGAATGACGATGACCCCTCCGTCCGGCACGATCGTAAAGGGATACTCACCCTTCTGGTGATCGCAGCCGCGAAACTTCAGGATCTCGATTGTACGCCTGCGGTTCTCATCATCGAGAACGTTACGCAGGATCATCACGTTGTCGGCGATGAACTCCTCCACGCCGAATCGCGCAATCGGGCCATAGTCATCGACACGCTCGGCCGTCAGGACCGCAGTGACGCCGATTGCCTTGAGCGCCGATGCGATGCGGAACAACTCACTACGAACCATTGACTGATCGGAAAACTGCGAGAACACTGCGCCGAGTGAGTCTACGGCGACCCGTTCGGCCTTTGTTTTGTTCACTGCATTCTGAACGCGGGCGAGGAGGGCACTGAGGTCGAAATTTCCAGCTTCCACTGTTTCGATGTGCGGGTCGGGCGACGCGTCGACAAATGCGAGTTTCCCCTCAGCTTCCCATTGCGCAAGGTCCCAGCCGAAGCTGAACATGTTCTTCCTGATGTCCTCCGCAGATTCCTCGAACGTCACGAACACACCGGGCACGCCGTTGGCGATGCCGGCCGCGAGAAACTGCACGGCGAAGATCGTTTTGCCGCTTCCCGCCGTACCCGAAATCAGCGTTGTGCGATTACGCGGCAGGCCACCCTTGGCGATGATGTCGAAGCTCGAAATTCCCGTAGCAACCTTTTCAATCGCTTGCGAGTCGACTGCCGCGCTCATCGGATACCCTCCTTATTATCGGGTTCATTGTTCGTTGGCTGCACCTGAAGCCCGAGCAGCACCTTTTCCTTGTCAGAGAGGTCCCCGATCACCCTTCGAAGCGGTGGCGGGAGCGACTTGATGAGGGTGGGAGTCGCAAGGATTTTCGCCTCTTCGGCGAGTTCGGGAAACTCGAGAACGTCGATGATCTCGAGGTCGTATGCACCCGCCAGCTCCTGCTCGCAAATGCGGCGGAGGTTGGCAATTGCGGTGCCCGATCGGGAGCTCTCACCTGTGATGAACAGCCTGAGCAAATACTTTGACAAGATCGCCTCTGAACGTTCCTGGGTGAACCTGTATTTCGCCTCTTAACCCCCTGTTTTGGGGGTTGGCCGAGCCCTTCGCTGGGCCCAGCGGTTGCATTAGATGAGCCACGGGGCGGCACGGGTTTGTCTTGTGGTACCCCGTCATTGAGCGATGTAAGGATCGATTCAAACAAGGGCCCGATTTCGAATGACCGAGACCCAGGAAACATATATCAGAGCCGACGACTCAGATTCCCCGCAGCGAGGCTCATGGGAGCGCCTGAGGGCGATCATCGACAGCCTTGCTGACGGAATAGTCATTGTCGACCGGAGTGGGGACATCAGGTTCGCAAATCCTGCTGCCGCTCGACTCTTCAACAGGTCCCCCGAGGAGCTAATTGGGACCGCGTTTGGCTCCCCGTTGCTGGCTGGGGAGACAACCGAGATGGAGATCGTTCGGCGTGGCGGCGGGGATGTAGTCTATGCCGAGCTTCGAGTTGTAGACACCGAGTGGGAAAATGAAACGGCGGAGCTGGTCTCGCTTCGCGACATCACTGACCGCCGACAATCGGACGAACGCGCTCGCCAGCTTGCCCACGAGCGCGACGCGCGTCTCGAAGCCGAGGCGGCAAGCCAGGCAAAGTCTGACTTCCTCGCAATCATGTCCCACGAGTTGCGCACCCCGCTCAATGCCATTCTCGGTTACTCCGAGTTGATGGAGCTGGGAATCTCGGGTGACCTCGACGATGCGATGCGTAAACAGGTCGGTCGCATTCGCATCAGCGCGAAACATCTCCTGGGTCTCGTCAACGACATACTCGACCTCGCAAAGGTCGAAGCGGGGAGACTGTCTGTCGCGAACGCACCTGCTGCGATTTCAGCGGCCATAGATGCGGCGGTGACTCTTGTTCAGCCCCAGGCTCTCGCGCGGAATCTCCAGATAGTGACGGATGACGTCGCGGCGTCGGTGCCCACGTATGTCGGCGACGAAGAGCGGGTTCGCCAGATTCTCGTCAACCTCCTGTCCAACGCCGTCAAGTCGACGGAGCCCGGAGGGACGATAACGATCGAATCCTGTGGTTCAATCGCACCGGCGGAAGGCGCACGACTCCAGCCTCGCTCCACGTACTTGTGCGTCAAGGTAATCGACACCGGCATCGGAATTTCCGAGGATAAGATCGCCGCGATCTTCGAGCCATTCGTGCAGGGCGACTCCGGTCCTACGCGATCCCAGGAGGGCAGCGGGCTCGGTCTCACGATAGGGCAACGTCTCGCGCGCCTGATGGGCGGTGATCTCACGGTCGAAAGCGAAGTAGGCAAGGGCTCCACTTTCGCGCTCTGGCTTCCCGCCGATGCAGACGCGGAGACCGAAAGCGCAATCATCGACTCGCCCGTGTCCGCGACAAGAAATGAATCCAATGATGTCGTCGTCACGCGATCGGTGGAGCGTCAGCTTCAGGGACTTTGCGAGGTGGGAACGAAATTGCTCTCGGAAATCGAGCCGCTGCTTGCCGCCATTGTCGGGAGGATTCGCGTTGACCCGGCGATCAGGATGGCGGCAGGCCTGCGCACCTCGCAGGTTGCTGATCATCTGTCGACATTCCTGGCCGACATAGCGGGCGCGCTCGCAGTCGTCGAAGAGTCTTCAGGAAAACCCTCGCCGCTCCTCGCAGATGCAATGGAGATCCAGCGGTTGATCTCCGAGCGTCACGGCGCGCAGCGCGCCCGACTTGGATGGCACGAATCTGCGATGCGCCGCGAGTTCATGATCATTCGTGAAGAGCTAGAGCGTGTAGTGCGCTCATCGGTTCCCGCTGGAGGCGTGCTCAAAGTCGACGACGCCATAGCGACAGTAAACCGCTTCGTCGATCAGGCAGAGTATGTCAGTGTGCGAAGCCTCGAGAGGGAAACGAAGGACTGACGGTTGCCCGCCAACATGGCGGGAGTGATGTTATCAGCTCGGAGGATATCATCTTGATCATCAAGCGCGTTCTGCCGCTTGTTCTGCTTGCGGCGTGTACTGCCGGTTCAACTTCCACTGCACCGATTCCGGCAACGGCTGTCCAGCAGCACAGCCTCATCCCGATGCCGACATCGGTTCAGCTCGATCCGGCGGTTTCGTTCCGCGTGGACTCCCTCACCGCCATCTACATCGACGAGGGGGCTGACGCTTCGGTCGAAGGAGTCGCGAGGCATCTGCAGGCTATGCTCGCCCCTCCGGTCAAATCGCAGGTAATGCGACTTGCTTCCGGTGCCGCCGCGCCGGCCGGTTCGATCAGCCTGCGATTAAACCCTGCGATCGATGCGGCGGAGGGATATGAGGTCGACATTTCCGCCACCGCGGTAACGATTACTGCTAGAGCTTCGGCCGGGCTGTTTTACGGTGTGCAGACTGTGCGTCAGCTGCTGCCGTCATCAGTCGAGCATCCGTTTGCGCTTGGCAGGCGGTTGCTGATTCCGGCCGGCCGTGTCGTCGACCATCCGCGTTTCGAGTGGCGCGGAATGATGCTCGACGTTTCGCGACATTTTCTTGGCGTGCGCGATGTGAAGCGTTTCGTCGACCTGATGTCGCTGTACAAGATGAACCGCCTGCATCTTCATCTCTCTGATGATCAGGGCTGGCGCATCGAGATCCAGTCTCGGCCGAATCTCGCAGCGTTTGGCGGTCGCACGCAGGTCGGTGGTGGTGCGGGCGGATATTACACCCAGGCCGAGTATCGGGATATCGTCGCCTATGCAGCGAGCAGGTTCGTCACGATCGTGCCTGAGATAGACATGCCGGGCCACACGAATGCCGCATTGTCGTCGATACCTGAGCTCAACTGCGACAACGTGTCGCCCCCGCCCTATTTCGGAATTCGCGTCGGGTTCAGTGCACTGTGCGTCGACAGTGCGCGTATCTATCCGATTATCGAGGACATCGTCCGCGAGATATCAGCGATGACGCCCGGCGAATATTTCCACATCGGTGGCGATGAGGTCGAGAAGCTGACGCACCCGCAGTATCTGCAGTTCATCGAACGAATGCAGGGAATCGTGAATGCGAACGGCAAGCGGATGATCGGCTGGGGAGAAATTGCGCCGGCGCAGCTCTCGCCCGGCACGATAGTGCAGCATTGGAAGAAGGATTCGTCGTTCGTCCATGCGGCGCGCGGGGGCAAGGTGATCATGTCGCCATCGAGCAAGGTTTATCTCGACATGAAGTACGACAGTACGACTACGCTTGGACTGATGTGGGCCGGACTGGTTCCGGTTCGAACTGCGTACGAGTGGGATCCGGCAACATTCTTCCCAGGGGTTGGGGAAGCCGCGGTTCTTGGCGTCGAAGCTCCGCTCTGGTCGGAGACGTTGCTCAAGGCGGAGGATTTCGAGTTCATGGCATTTCCGCGTGTGATCGCGGTTGCGGAGGTTGGCTGGACGCGACCGTCTTTGATCGGGTGGGATGGTTTCAGTCGGCGACTCGCGTTGCAGGCTTCACGCTTGCGTGCTCTTGGAGTGAATGCGGGTTGGTGGTAGCGTCGCGGGAAGGGTGTGTCGGAAACGGGGCTGGGAAGGTTTGAGATCGGATTGGATATCAAGAAAGACGTGCGCCTAACCTTCGCGCATCCGTCGAATTGATATCCAATCCGATGTCAAACCTTCATTGCCCCGTTTCCGACACACCCTTCCCGCTCCCACCAAATCATTCCGGGCACTTTACGCGCGAGTAGTTGAAGTCGACGTCGCGCGCTTGGCCATTCATTGTCCCCTCGATGCGTGCGTCGAGTTTGCCAGGTCCGTTCCTGCGGTAGATGATGCGCTGTGGGAAATCGTGCTTCTCGTTGGTTAGTACCAGCAGCGAGTCGCTCACTCTAGTGGCCTCAAAGTCGGCGGCCGGTTGACGTGAGGGCTGCGCGGTGAAAACCACTTTGCCGTTCGTGGCGCGGAGCCGCATCTGCTCATACTCGACCGTCCTGTCGCCCTGAGTCGTTCGGCTGATGCCAAGCATCACGGTTCCCCGCGGTGCCATCCATTGTTCTTCGACGACACGTGTCGCGGTCACGCGTTCCCAGCAACCGGCCATCCACTCGAGAGCGTCGAGCGCGCTGCCCTGGGCGGCGGCTGTCGCCGGGCTGAGCGCTAGCACAGCAAGGAGGGAAGACAGGTAAGTGACTTTTGACGTGATTGGCATCGTTGCGGCACTACTATGCGCCAGCCTGGCGCTCCGGACAAGAGGGTGGTCGCGTTGAGAATGTGCGGATTTCGAGACTGGAAAGTTTGATATCGGATTGGATATCAAAAACTGGCAATGCTCGATCATTGACGCATCTGTCGCATTGATATCCAATCCGATGTCAAACTTTCACGGTCTCGAAATCCACACACTCTCAACGCGACCACCACCGCCCTACCGATAACCCTCGGCCTGAAGCTCGAACAACTCGGCATATCGACCACCCGCCGCCAAAAGCTCTTCGTGCGTTCCCATCGCCTCGGCTTTTCCTTCAGCAAGCACGAGAATGCGGTCGGCCATGCGCACGCTCGAGAATCTGTGCGAGATAAGGACTGCAGTTTTTCCGTGACTCAGCTCCTTGAATCTCTGGAACACTCCATACTCCGACCTCGCGTCGAGCGCTGCCGTCGGCTCATCGAGTATAAGTACCTGTGCATCACGCATGTACGCACGCGCGATCGCAACTTTCTGCCACTCACCGCCGGATAGCTCCACGCCCCCGCGGAATCGTTTGCCGATCTGCTGCTCGTAACCTCCCGGAAGCCGCTCGACCACTCCGTCTGCAAGACTTCGCTGGGCAGCGCGCTCGATTCGCGGCAAATCTTCGCGAGCCTCGATACGCCCGACAGCGATGTTGTCACGAGCCGTGAGATTGTACCTGACGAAATCCTGGAAGATCACGCCAAGGTTCGCTCGCAGCTGATCGAGATCGTATTCGCGGAGATCGACACCGTCGAGAAGGATCCGCCCTTCGTCGGGATCGTATAACCGCGCCAGAAGTTTTACCAGCGTCGTCTTCCCCGCCCCGTTCTCACCTACGAGCGCCAGCACCTCGCCTGCCTGGAGCGTAAAGCTGAGATGCCGTACAGCCCATCGCTCCGCACCCGGGTAGATGAATCCGACATCATCGAACACGAAACCCTGCGTGATGCGCGACGGAAATGGCCGCGCGTCGGCGGGGTCGTTGATCTCCGGCTCGATCTCGAAGAATGAAAACAGATCGTCGAGATACAGCGCCTGGCCTGCCATGTCAGAGAACCCGATGAGAAGTCCCTCGAGCAAAGTGCGCAGGCGCCGGAACGACCCGGCAAGAAAGGTCAGGTCACCGATAGAGAAGACGCCGGTGAGGGTGCTCCACGCGAGATACGCGTACGCGATATAGTATCCAACTGTTCCTAATGTTGTGAGCGCGCCGCCCCACCCTGCCCGCCGAATTGCGAGCTTCCTGTTCGCCTCGTAGAAGTTCGACGAGAGTTGACGGTAACGCTCGATGAGGAACGGGTTCAGCCCGAATATCTTGACTTCCTTTGCCGTCTCGACACTCGCGCCGGTCTGCCGCACGTAGTCCAGCTCCCGACGTTCCGGGGTCCGCGTGTACGCGAGCGCATAACTCTGGGCGTTGAAGTGGGCTTCGCCGAGGAATGCGGGAATCAGCGCGATCGCGAGGAGCAGGATGAGCCAAGGCGCGTAGACGACAAGGCCAGCACCAAACGCGACGATCGTGACGGCGTCCTGTGCCTGCCCGAATATCTGGTTCATCAGCGTCATTCGCCCGCTCGACTGCCTGCGGGCGCGATCGAGCTTGTCCTGAAGCTCGCTGTCCTCGAAATCCTCGAGATCGAGCGTAGCTGCATGCTCCATCAGCCTGATGCTCGACGCGTTCGTGAACTTTTCCGATAGAAGCGAGTCGATGAGTGACACGACCCGTCCGAGAACGTCGGAGAGAACTGCGAGCACAAACTCTATTGCGACGAGCCACATCAGCCTGTCGAGCAGTCCAGACGCGAGCCAGCCTTGCAGGTCGAACGGAGTACCCGGACGTTGAGCAAGCGCTACGACGTCGTCGATGATCAGCTTCCCGACAAAAAGCGTAGCGACCGGGAGCAGCGCGCGAAGCAGCCTGAGCAGCAGCGTCGCCGACGTGAACGCGGGGCTCGTCTGCCAGACGAGACTGAGGAACGGCCTGATGTTTCGGAGAGCGCCCACACGCTCGCGGAACGAGCGCTTTCCGGTCAGGCTGGAATCCATTCGCGGTGCACCGGGGCCAGCCGGGGCCGTGCGGCCGCCCATGCTGTAGTTACGTGGCATCCCTGAGATTTAAACTGGCCGAGCCCCGATAACGACTGCGTTACGATCGAGAACGCGGGATTCGCTCGCCTAGCGCGTCGCTTTCAGCTTTTCACGAATTTCGGTGACCCAGTTCGATATCACGATCAACTGGGATTCGTGACCTGGCACCACGTCGATGAAGAAGAAGCTTTGCCCATCCGGGCTCACAGAGTATGCACGGTGCCTGTTATCAGATACGTAATCGCGGGTGCGGAAGAGCTGTCGCTCGCCGTTCACCCGGAAATCAGGCGTAGCAGATACCTGCGCCGCCATGAGGAAGCCACGTGAATCGCGGAAGAAGAGCTCGCGGCCATCACGGGACCATACCGGCTCGCTGCCTCCTGTCCGCGAGACCTGCCAGCGCGTCCTGCCAACATTCGGAAACGGCCTGACATACACCTCAGACCGCTCCGCTTCGTACATGGAGTAAGCGAGCCAGCGCCCGTCGGGAGATAATGCCGGCGCATACTCTTCAGCCACCGCGTTGACGAGCGGCCTCGCGGCGGAGTCAGGGTTCGTTTTCGCAACGTAGATGTCGCGGCCACCGCCTGATCCAACCCTGTGGAAGAGCCACTGTCCGTCCCGTGAAACGTCACCTTCATCGACGCCCCGCGCATTCTGCCTCTCGAGCCGTGGAGGACTCCCTCCGTCGGCGGCAACCGAATAAAGCGCAGGCTTTCCGCTCCTGTCGGAGACAAAGAAGACGCGCGCACCATCAGGTGCCCAGAACGGCCGGTAGCTGTATGTACCCTCTGAAGCTAGCCGCGTGAACGTTCCAGATCGCAGATCCTTCGACCAGACATCGGTTCTCGCATTCGTTTCAGCAGCAACTGCTATTCGCATCCCGTCCGGCGACACTACCCCGTAGGAAAAAGCGCCGGTCCATCCGGGATCCACCGCCTGTACAGAACCGTCCCGGGCCACTCGGACGATCCGGTTGTTCGGTTTATACGCTTCGTATAGAAGAGATCCAGATCGCGACAGTGCGATCATGATGCGGCCCTGGCCTCCGGTGCGAACGCCCGACAACACCGGAATAGGCTGCCCGCTTGTAGCGAGTTTGCCCGGATTGAATCGCACTGCGTTGACGTTCCCGTCTGGCTGAACCACAACCATAGTTTCGTGACCTGCGTACATCGCACGAACGCCGCTTCCGAGCGAATGAATCTTTCGCGTCCTGAGATCGATCGCCACAATCTCGGAAGCTCCCCTTCGTCGCCATAAGGTTGCGAGGACCGCTCGCCCACCCGGAAGCGCCTCGGGCCAATAGTAAAACAGCTCATTCCTGGCGGTGTCGGGTTTCGCTATCACTTCGGGGCTTTCACCCGACGGCCGCACTCTCATCAGTGATTGCACGCCGTCGGATATGCCGAGAAAATAGATCCATCCATCATCGCTCCAGCTTCCTCCCTGCCCATAGGCCGAATCCGGATACACGGTTTTCACCGGCCCACCGGCCGTCGGCACTGTATTAAGGCTACCAGGGAAACCGGTGACGAACCCGATCGCGTCCCCTCCGGGTGAGAAGAAAGGCGACCAGCCGTTTTCCGCCCCGGCAATTGGCGAGGCGGTCAGCTCGTTCCGGTCGCGCATCAGCAAGCCGCCTTCCTCGCTCGGATAGATGAACTTCGACCCATCAGGAGAGATATTGGGAGCATCGGCTCCCAGGCTGATGTAGTTCTGATCGAGACTCACGGCGAATCGCGACACCGGCGCCGCCGGTACCGGGCGACTCAGCTGCCACGCGAGGATGCCCGAAAGAGTCACAACCGCTATACCTAGTGCGGTCGCTGCCACCTTCCATCGTGTATCTGTTCTAGCAACAACCGCGGCGGACTGCCGGTTCACCCGTGTCGATTCGAATCCAGTATCTCCCAGCGCCTTGGAGAAATCAGCTGCCGACGAGAATCGATCAGCGGGCATCTTTTCGAGTGCCTTCTGCACGGCGTCTTCAATGTTGCCAGGAATCGACTTCCTTAGCGACGACAGCTTCTGTGGTTCAGTCGTTATGACTTTCGCGACGATCGCCTGCGCCGTCGGCCCGGTGAATGGCGGCTCACCCGAGAGCATCTCGTATGTCACCGCTCCGAGCGAGTACACATCGCTCCGCGCATCGATATCACGCTCACCGGTGGCCTGCTCGGGGCTCATGTACTGCGGAGTGCCGAGCGAGAGTCCGGTCTGAGTAAGCCTTCCGCCACCGGCGTTCGTTACCGCCAGCGCTATACCGAAATCGGCAACCACAGCCTGGCCATCGTGAAGCAGAATATTCTCAGGCTTGATGTCACGATGAATAACACCATGGCGATGTGCGTAGTCGAGCGCGCTAGCTACTTCACGCGTCAGCCTAACAGCTTCATCGATTGGGAGTTGACGCTCGCGGTGCAGCCGTCCGCGCAGTGACTCACCTTCCACAAATGGCATCACATAGAACAGCTGACCGTCGGCCTGGCCTGAGTCGAACAGCGGCAGTATGTGCGGATGCTGCAGTGCGGCCGTTACGTGGATCTCGGAGAGAAAACGCTCTGCTCCAAGAACCGCCGCGAGCTCAGGGTGCACCACCTTCACCGCAACCTTCCGGCGATGCCGCACGTCCTCGGCAAGGTAGACGGTAGCCATGCCGCCCTGTCCAAGTTCGCGCTCGATCACATAGCGATCGGCCAGCGCTGCAGCCAAGCGTGTTACGACGTCAGTCATTCACGCTCTTGATGGTAGGATGTATGGTGAACCTTCGTGCGCCAAATGTGGCAGGCGCCACTTACTCCCGCCAGCGAATCCTGCGAGTCTGTTTCTATCCGGAGACTGCCTGCCCAACAGTGTCCGCAAGAAGTTCGATTTCTGCGACACTATTATAATAGTGAGGCGACGCACGCACGGCGGCTTCGACTCCGCGCTCGCTGAAGTCGAGCAACCCGTACCACCTTTGACTCGCGACCGTGTTGATCCGCTCACGCCTGAGCGTGTTTACCAGCTCCGATGCTTCGACGCGCTGGTGATCAAAGGTGACGATCGCTGACGTCGACGACCCTGGATCGAGCACCCGGATCCCCGGGATTTCCTCAAGTCGATGCCGCAGATGCGCCGCAAGCTTCCGCGCGCGCAAGCCGGTTCCAGCAATACCCTGTTCGTTCGCGTAACGCGCCGCAGCGCCCATTCCGAGCACGAGCGCATATGCGAATTCCCAATCTTCGTACCGCTTCGCCGACTCGACCACCCTGAACTCGCTCGGCGAAATCCACTCGGCACCGCGCATGTCGACGAAGAGTGGATAGTCGCCGCGCTCGAGCGCGCGGTCAGATACGTAAAGAAATCCAATGCCTCGCGGGCCTCGCAGAAACTTTCGACCCGTTGCCGAGAGGTAGTCGCACCGAAGCTCTTTCGCATCGATCGTGACCTGCCCCGCGGCTTGGCATGCATCGAGATGAAACGGAACACCCGCCTCCTCACACACGCGACCAACCGCGGCGGCATTCTGGATCAGGCCGGAATGCGTGGGCATCCATGACACGCTGACGAGCTTGCACTTCTCACGCTCGAGGATTTTCCGAAGGCTGTCGGGATCGATTCCACCTTCAGGAAGATCCTGTGCGTGCACGATGCGAACGCCTGCCCGCTTGCTGAGCGCAAGATATTGAATCTGATATGATGTGTAGTCGGACCTGCTCGTGACTATCACGTCACCCGGCGCGAAGTCGAATGAAGTTATTGCCTGGACGAACGCAGCTGTCGCGCTGCCGACGATCGCGATGTTCCGGGGTTCCGCGTCGACGAGTTTCGCGACTTCATCGTAGACAGAGGCGATGGCGTCACGCTGGTTATCTGAGGCTTCGTAGCCTCCGACATGTGACTCGAGATCGATATG
>JBBREF010000058.1:0-19662 GCA_038203205.1 Gemmatimonadales bacterium
GAGCACAGGGCCGATCGTGGCAGCTGTGTCGGCAGGAAGGATGATCGATATCAGCGGCGTCACGCGTGCAATCCTGTTAACACGGTTTTCATTGTTCGGTTCGGTGTCCAGTGGAAACCGCCGAACTCCCAAGGCTGGACATCGCAGGCGCGAATATCATAACCGGAGGCGAGCTCAACTATGAGCTTTCGCCCGATCCACCGCGTGAGATGTTCGCCTGGGCAGAGATGCGGAGCGAAGCCGAACGGTGCATATCGAGTCCGGGTCGGGGTTTTGAGGAATCGATCGGGATCGAACCGATAAGGCGCCTCGAACATGTCGAGCGAACGGTGACTCTCCGCGACGCACAGCCTCACGTGCCAACCTTCCGGAATCGTGAACCCATCCCACTCGATTTGCTTTCCGGTGCGCCTGATGATGAACTCGCTCTGTCTGAGTCTGAGCGTTTCTCTCACGATCCGATCCGGAAGGCCACCGGCTTCGCCCGCCTGCGGGTTCGACGCGTATTCCTCGCGCACTGTCGCGAGCCAGTGTGTGTTTTCTCCAAGGAGGGCGAGCATCCAGACCATGAGACCACTCGCATCCACCCGCGCTGTGTGAAGCGCATAGGCAAAACTTCCCATCATCGCATCGCTGGTCATCGCCTGTGGGTGCGATTTCGCCAGTTCCGACAGAAACGAACGGGGCACATCCTCGCGCTTTGATAGCGCGCGCATTTCCCGTATGATCTCGACGATAGCCTGCCGTGCGCGTGGTTTTCCGGTTACCGCCAGGCGGCGATAGTCCGCCGTCAGGTAGAGCTGCCTGAATCGATTCAATTCGGCGCCGCGACGAAGACCGAGGAAGCAGCGCATCATCACGTGCAGCATCATCTCGTCGACAGCGAGCCGGCATGCCGAGGAGTCACTTGCGATTGCCCCTACGGCGATGCGCGCTTCTGCAGTCACATCGTCTGAGCACTGTTCAACAACAGTGCGGCTTATTGCTGAGCGGAGCATCGCCGCGGTATCGATGTGTTCACTATCTCTCAGGTAGCGGACGAATCCACCTGGTACGATTGTGTTGTACGGCGCAGCCGGACTGGTCAGATTCGCCGAGTGGAGTTGCAGGAATTCCCCGATGCGTTCGAGCCCGACGATGGCCACTGCCGGCCGGGAAAGATGCCTGAACTTGAACACCGGGCCCCATCGAGCCGCACTCTTGCTGAAGAATTCAGGATCGCGCCAGGCTGCGATTGGAAAGAACGTTAGAGATCCCGGGGGCAGCCCGCGACGAATGCCGGATCCCGACCGCCGCTGAAGTAATTCATACACTATCAGACCGGCGGCTATGAGTGCGGCTGGACGCAGGAGAACCGGTGCAAAAGCGAAGGCCGCGAGAACGCCTGTGGCGTATGCAGAAAGTGCAATCGGCAGGAGTGGCTGAATCGGTGGGAATGCCTTAAATCGCCGACGCAGGCCGGGGTCGAATGCGACCCTCGCGAGTGGCAGCGCTATCAGAGTCAGCAGAATGAGCTCGACGGAGCGCTCGATAAGAAGAAATGGCAAGAGGTGAAACTTGCGACCTGCCACTTATTCGCGCCATATCCGCCACTGTCATGACCACGCGAGGCACACTAGGCAACTGAAGTCCCCATTCGTGTTCGTAAAAACAAAGTTCTGGTGATTGCTCAGATCACAGGTCCCACATCAGCCACTTTCTGAAGCAGTTTTTTAAGGTCAGCAAGACCGCGTCGCCCGAGGGTAGAAAGCTGCCTGTCGTGGAGCATTGCTACTGGCGCTTCGAGCCTGGCATGCAGTCGGCGGCCTTGAGTGGTGATCTTCGCGGTCACTACACGCCGGTCACTTGAATCACGGTCACGCCTTGCCAATTGCCGCTGCTCGAGGCGGTCTACGAGCCGGGTTATGTCCGGATCCCCCACCGGTGAACGCTCAGCAATGAGGCTCAGTGCAATGCCTTGGCGACCAGCCTCATCGAGAATCCGCAGCACCTGGTACTGCTCGGGAGTAATTCCCTCATCCCTGAGGAGCGTTGCAAGCTCATGGACGAGCTCTCCTGAAACATGCTGCAGCAGCAGGTACACCTGCCGCTCGATGGGCTCTTTGGCGCTGGAACGCCAGGTCCGCTTGGCGCTGGAGATTTTACTCGGTGGCATCGGGCCCGCCCATGGCGATATTGCCTACATAAGGATAGTCGTTATAAGGAGTATTGTCAACACCGTGGACTTCTCCCGCCAATGAGTTAAGATTGACCAGAGAGACTTGCGCCGCTCCGCGGTGTGAACGCGTCCAAATTGACCGCTTCGCCGATCGACACGATGATTTTTGCCTCTTATAAAACCACTGACAGAGTCACTTCCCGATCAGGTGCCGTCCGTACTGGGCGCGCGCAATGGACTGGTCGTGCCCGTGTATCGTCCGCAACTGACACCGTCCTCGCGCAGATCTCAACATCTGGTTTCTATCACACGCGAGTGTCCGCCTTGCGCAATGCACAATGCGGCGCGGCGTTGAACACCATGCCCCGTCGCATTGCAACACAGCGAACTCACACATGCAGGCCGTACTGGAGTTTTCCTCTGAGGTGACCACAAAGTCACCCTGAGACTTTCAGGGCCGACACGGGCACACCAGGTCTCACCTGGACACCGCCCCGCCTGCACTTCCGCAGGCGGGGCGTTTTTTCGTTCACGTCATTCCAATCATGCAAGGAGCAGAACAAATGCCGGCTACAGAGCAACTCACCCGCGAGGATGTTCGTGAAATCGAATACATCCTCACCACTGAAATAGCGCGCAGCAAGCAGGCCGATGACCCGACGGCACAGGCCCTGGCAGAAGCGCTCGAACGGCTGCGCGACGGAAGTTACGGACAGTGCGTCTACTGCGGTGAGCCGATTCCCGCAGGCCGCCTCCTCGTTATACCCGAAACCACCCACTGCCTCGGCTGCGGAAGCGCGGCATGACGGCGACAATTCAACCTCAATCGATCCCGAAGCCCGACGAAACTAATCCGATGACCGCGATGCTCACGCGCTACGACAATGCCGCGCGACATCTCGGTCTCGACGCCGGCATGAACCGAACACTCAGTCAGCCCGAATACGAAATTACGGTTTCCGTTCCGGTGCAGATGGATACTGGCGAGGTGGAGGTGTTCACCGGCTACCGTGTCATTCACAACACCTCGCGGGGGCCGGGCAAGGGCGGGATACGCTTCGATACCGGCGTAACCCCCGACGAAGTTCGCGCCCTCGCTGCATGGATGACGTGGAAATGCGCAGTCGTTGACGTGCCGTTCGGCGGAGCGAAGGGCGGCGTGCTGTGCGATCCCTCGCGGCTATCGAGGAATGAGCTCGAGCGCGTCACCCGCCGCTATACAACGCGCATCATCAGCACACTCGGCCCCGATTCCGATATTCCTGCACCCGACGTGAACACAAATCAACAGGTCATGGCCTGGCTGCTCGATACGTACTCAATGCACGTCGGTCATTTCACTCCTGCAGTGGTGACGGGAAAGCCACTTGCCCTCGGAGGGTCACTGGGCCGAGAGGAGGCTACTGGGCGAGGGTGCCTGATCGTTATAGAGGAGGCGCTCGAACATCTGCAGATGAAGATGTCCCGCGCGAGTGTCGCAGTGCAGGGTTTCGGGAAAGTCGGCGGCGCCGCCGCACGACTGCTGAACGAAGCCGGCGCGAGAGTGATCGCGATATCGGATCGAAGCGGTGCGTTCTATAATGCTGGCGGCATTGATGTGCCGGCAGCGGTTGATTGGCTACGCCGAAATCCCCTCCTCGAAGGGTTTCAGGGCGGAGAACAGATCGGGCACGATGACCTCATGTCGCTCCCGGTTGACGTCCTCGTGCCGGCGGCGATGGAGAATGTCATAACGAGCGAGAACGCGGGACGCGTGCAGGCTCGGATCGTTTGTGAAGGCGCCAACGGGCCAACGACTGCTGCTGCAGACGATATTCTTGAAGCCAAGGGAATCCTCGTCGTTCCGGACATTCTGGCGAATGCCGGAGGTGTAACTGTCTCCTACTTCGAGTGGGTCCAGAACCGCGCTGGATACCACTGGAGCGAGAGCGTCGTCAACGAGCGGCTCAGCGAAGTAATGAAGCGTGCCTTCGATGAAGTTCGGAAGGAGTCGGCGGAAAGAAATGTGAGTTTGCGCACCGCCGCTTATTGTCTTGGCATCGGTAGAGTGGCAGCCGCGCATCGGCTGCGTGGAATGTACGCCTAGCCTGTGAGGTTCCCATCATTCACGCAGTCTGATGGGAACCTGAACCGACTCTCCCTGCCCCGGCTCTGGAAACGGGCTCGTTGTTCCGCCGAACTGGCCACTCACGTAGTAGGTGATAAAAACGACCAGGGCCGCAGCAGCACCGCCCGCAACAATAGTTGTTTTCCTCCGGTTGAGAAGCTTTCGCTCAATGCCAAGCACATCAGCTACCGGAACGGCAACCCGCTGTTGCAGGTCTTCCCGCGTTCCCGGTCGCCCCACCCAACTCGACACGCCCACAAGAAGTTGCTGAGCTTCGACCGAGATGAGTGGTCCCTCCAGTGTCCTTCGGATTCGCGGCATGTCACTGCCAACAGACTCAACCAGACGCGCATAGCCGTCGTCGGACAAGGTGACGCGTACGTCCTTTCCTATCGGCACTGCAGTCAGCGGAACCTGGCGGTACTCGAAGCATCCCATCGCCAGCGCCGAAGAAATAAGACTCATGATCCTGATGTAGCGGATGCACGAATTCATGCGTCTCACAAGGACGGCTGGCCGGGGATGGAGATCGAAGCGTCGTTCACTCCTCTACCAGTACAATCTGGGATTGCTGAGTACCATTCACGGCCAGCGTGATTCGATAGAGGCCGGGCTTTACTCTCGGTGCGGGCGGCGGTGGGCCGTCGTCCATATCGGGGTCAGCGACGCGCGGCGGCGCCTGTCCGATAAGATTCCACTGGACCCGGTTGATGCCTGGCTCTCCCGAGCCGGATAGCTCGCGAACTACGGCACCCGTTCTGGCGTCTACTATTGAAAGCTTCACCGGCGTCGTTGCGCCCTGCTTCAGGTAGTAATGAAGAGGCACACCTTGATCGGGGTTTGTCCCGCGGAACTGCTTGCTCCCGGCCTGTACGCGCGTGCGCGTGACCTGGTTCGGTATGATGAACGCTGTGCGTGGCTCAAAGAGATGCACGTCCTTCGCAATCACTTCGGGTGTGAGTTGCTGGAGCGGCGTAATGTCATCCACCACCAGAACGCTCCGCCCGTGGGTTCCCAGCACGAGATCGCCGTCGCGCGGGTGAACGACAACATCATCGATTCTCACCGGCGGCAAACCGCTCATGAACTTCTTCCAGCTTTTCCCTTCATCCTGCGACAGATAAAAGCCGTTCTCGGTTCCGACGTAAAGCAGCGACGGATTCTTCGGATCCTGCTTGATGACGTTGACGCAACCAAACTCGGGAAGATTCCCGGCAATCGACGTGAACGACTTGCCGAAGTTCCGGGTCACGTACACGTAGGGTTTCATATCATTGTTGCGATGACAATCAATTGAGACATACGCGGTGCCGACATCGCTGTATGACGCTTCCACCCTGGAGATGTAGCAGTTCTTTGGAGCTCCGACGATGTTGGCCGTCACGTTGGTGAAGTTGGCGAGTCCACCCTGGCTGACCTGGAGATTGCCGTCATCGGTCCCCGCCCAAAGCACTCCCGGAACCACTGGAGACTCCGCAACTGTCGTCATCGAGCTGTAGAACCAGGTCCCGTCATTTTTGGATTGAATGCAAGGTTGACCTCTCGCAATCGGGCCGTCACCATGGCAGTCGGGTGCACTGCCCTTCACTCCAGAGATCTCCAGCCGGTTGCGGTCGATCTGCTTGGTAAGATCGGCGCTCATTGTCCACGTCTCGCCCCGATCTACGGATTTGAAGAGGCGATTACCGCCGATGTAGATCGTGCTTTGGTTATGGCGCGAAAGTATGTAAGGCGTATTCCAGTTCCATCTGAGCGTCGTTCCGGCATCTGGTTGTGGCACGATGTTGCTCTGGATGCTTCCCGTCGCAACCCTTGGCTGAATCGGCTTGATCTCACCCGTGGCGAGGTTCACTCGTCGAATGGTGCCGCGTTGACCCTCGGCGTATACGATGTTTGGATCTGTATGGTCAACGGCCGTATAGAAGCCGTCTCCGGCGCCGATGTTGTACCAGTCATACGCTGAAATGAAACGGGCACCCGTGGCGCTCGGCCCACACCAGCTGGTGTTGTCCTGAAGTCCGCCGCAGATGTTATACGGACGCTGCATGTCGACGGAAACCTGATAGAACTGACCGACGGCAGCCGGGCGAAGTGCCTCGAACGTGCGGGCGCGATCATAGGATACGTCGAAGCCACCGTCATTACCGACGAGCAAATGATCGCTGTTCGCGGGATTGATCCAGATCGCGTGATGGTCGGCATGGCCGGGGCCAGGGATGACGCGGAAGGTTTTTGCCCCGTCCTCTGATCGGTAGAACTGGCGACCCGCAGTGTATACCACATCGGGGTTATTTGGATCGACCTTTATTATGCTGAAGTAGGCCGGACGGACGTTATGACCGCTGCGAAACTCCCACGTCATCCCCTTGTCAACGGACCGCCACACGCCGCCAACGCTATCTCCAACAACAGTTGCTCTCGCCGCGCCAGCAGTGGCCTGTCGCTCTGCCACGCGCTGCTCATCTCTTAATGTCTCGATCTGCGCGTACACGATGTTGGGGTTGGATCGCGAGAAATCCATGGCGATACGCCCAGCCGTACTTGCCGGGAGACCGTTACCGGAGAGCCGACTCCATGTCGCCCCAGCGTCGCTTGATTTCCAGATGCCGCTTCCCGGCCCTCCACCATTGAATCCCCACGCCGTGCGCCGGCGCTGGTAAGTAGCGGCGAACATAAGTGAAGGATTGCTGGGATCCATTACGACGTCGGTGACACCGGTATCATCATCCACATGAAGCGCGCGCGTCCATGTTCGGCCGCCATCTGTGGTACGGTACAACCCGCGCTCACTGCTCGGCCCGTAGAGCGCACCGACGACCGCTACGTAAACCACATCGGGGTTCGTCGGGTGAACGAGAATCTTTTCGATGCTCTGTGACGCACGAAGCCCCATATGGGTGAACGTGCTTCCTCCATCGGTTGACTTGTAGATTCCGTCACCGTATGAAGAGCTCTGCCGGTTGTTTCCCTCGCCAGTCCCGACCCATACGATCTGCGGGTTTGACTGTGAGAGACCGATCGCGCCAACATGGACGGTGCCATAGGTGTCGAATATCGACACGAAGGTCGTCCCGGCGTTTGTCGTTTTGAAAACACCGCCGGTAGCATACCCGACGTAGTAGGTGCGCGGATCCGACTCCACGACAGCAATGTCGTCAACCCGTCCACCGAGGTCGGACGGCCCGATCGAACGCCAGTGAAAGCTCCGCAGAAGCGGATCGGAAGTCTGGTTGATCGGAGCGGGCCGCGGAGTTGGAGCTTCAGATCGTTGCGCCCCGGCAGCTGACGCGCTCAGCAGGAGCACCAGCGCTGCGGCAGCGGAAAAGGACGCGTTACCGTGTCGAATTTGCATCAGGTGGCTCCCGTAAATTTTTAGCATCGAGGTGCAGTGACTTTTGCGGACTTGGGTCATCGTTCCGGATTTTGGGCGGAGAAATCAGGTAGGGGCACGACCCCGATTGGGCTGCCCATGGGGGTGACGGGCACCTGCGCCCGCGAGAAATACTTTTCGAACCGGTTGCTGAAGATGATTGCGGCAAACCCGTCGGCGGTCGCATTACCCGAGGTACGGAACATGTCTGGCACGCCTCCAGCCAGAGCCACCCACGTGCCGATGAACGTTGTGCGGAGCGGATCTTCCAGGCGAAGGAGAGAGGCGAACAGCACGCCTGTCCAGAGGCCCAGGCCCATTGCGCCAGGGACGCCGGGAGCAGCCATTGTGTAGAGAATGATGAAGGGCCACACCACGAGCATGTGTGCCCAGCCTATCTCGATGCCGAAGACGTAACCCGCGATCAGCGGACCGTATGCCATGTACTGCATGGCACTCGCGCCTTTGTGTACCACTGCTCCGATAGGAATCACGAAGTCCGCAACTTCTTCGCGAGCCCCATACTTCTTCACGTTCGCAATGTTTACCGGAATCGTCGCAAGCGACGAACATGTCCCGGCTGCAAAAAGCGCAGTCGGGATGTAGTACTCGCGCATCAACCTTGCCCGGTCGCGCACACCACCAATAACCGGGAGCAACAGAATGAAGTAGAGCAGCCACCAGATCACCGCCATAGCCGCCGAATAAGCAATCATCAGCGCGTAGTGGCCCATCCCCAGGCGCGCGCCGAAGCTCACGCCAATCATTATTCCAAGGGCAAGCACCAGCGGAACGAGTGCGATCGCTATTGACGAACCCGCACGGGCGATAGCGTGCTCCACTCGCCGGAGAATTCGATAAACCCAATCGATCTTGACGCCCATCAATCCGATAACTATCGAAATCGCTACAGCGATCACCGCGATCGACGCCTTCCCGGTGCGCAACTCTCCCAGCATTGCCGAGGCATCGGAAAATGTTCCGGCCCCGGGAGTGAACGGCAGACGGAACGCAATCGCAGCGACGACCATTCCGAGCAGACTCCCCATTATGGTCGCCGACACAAACCACCCGAGGACAGCCCCTACGAACTTCCCGGCAAGACCACGCCTGATCAGGGTTGCAATGGCAGGACCCAGCGCCCCCACGATCAGCGCCGGCGCTGCGAAGACAACGATGGAAAGAACCCATCGTGTTCCATCAGCAATCGGCGTCATCTGGTTCGGCAGAACCCCGCCAAGCATTATTCCGATCACGAGGGCAGCGAAGGCCCACACGTATGATGGAATTCTGCGGAGGAACCACCCGTCAATCTTCACCACGGCGTGGCCACGAAGATTGCCTTGTCAGCCATCTGCTGAATCGAGATAACGTAGACCCTGATTTTCCAGGGTCTCTCGCATCTTGTAGATGTCGAGGCCAAGCTCGCCACGACTCAGACGCTCACGCACTACAGCTTCCTTTGCCTCGCGCACTTCACACGATTCAGCGACGTCGGCTCCCCGTGCCATGGGAACAAACACAACTCCATCGTCGTCCGCGACGACGGTATCGCCCGGAGTCACAAGAACACCAGCAATCACAACCGGAACGTTCACTGCCCCAAGAGTAGCCTTGACTGTTCCTTTCGCGGAAATCGACCGTGACCAGACCGGGAATCCCATCTCGCGGAGCGCCTTCACATCACGCACTCCTGCATCGATAATCAGGCCGGTGACACCGCGAGACATGAGCGAGGTCGCGAGCAACTCTCCGAACATCCCGTCTTCGTTATCGGAGCTGAGCGCGACGACGAGCATGTCTCCAGGTTGACATAGCTCAACCGCAACGTGCAGCATCCAGTTGTCACCTGGATGCGTCAATACGGTCACGGCACTTCCAGAAGCGGCTGCGGGAGACCACACCGGGCGCAAGTATGGTTTCGCAAGTCCAACACGACCCTGCGCCTCGTGCACCGTCGCAACCCCGGCAGCCCCAAGCTGACGCACAACGTCCGCGGGCGCCCGTTGAATCTGCCTGATCGCGACGTGGTTCATCCGAGGGTCTCTACCAGTTCAGGGAATATTCGCTGGTAAGCCTCGCCATATGTGACTTTGGCCCCTGAGTTCCTGGCAGCCTGGTTCCCGCGCTGGAGCGCCACTCGTGTGTAGTACTCCCACAAGTGCTCCTGCGCCGCCATACATTCGAAGGCCTGGCGCTTTTTCTCCCATACCGAGCCGATGTCGAGAAACGCATCGGGTCGCCAGCCGCACTGCTCCGGCTGATGCGGCTCGAACAGGAAGACAGGAGGTGCGCCCAGTACCGCCTGTTGCGGTTTGTGGCCGTGTGCCTGAGCAACGATACGCGCTTCCTGAGCGAGACGCGCTGCTTCTGGATGATCGAAATTGTACGGGTCGGCGAGCGAATGCGTCAACACGAACCGGGGATGAAGCTCACGGTAGTGATCGGCGATCGTATAAAGAAGTTCTTCTCCGACTCGCAGTGGATAGTCCCCGGTATCCAGGAAAACTATTTCAGAGCCGAGTATGTCAGAGGCAGCCTGAGCCTCTCGCCGGCGGTCCGCCTTCACCCGCTCGAGCGTCATCTGCTTGTCCTTCCAGAGCTTTGCGGACTCGCCTCGTTCACCGAACGAGAGGCAGATTACGCGAACGTGATAACCTCGCTCAACGTGAAGGGCGATAGCGCCCCCTGACCGCCACACGAAATCGGCGGAATGAGCGCTGATCACGAGTGCTGTTTTTTCGCTGCTCAAGCTGCCGCTCCTTCTGATGTGGTACTCGATTCGTTGCCGGCCCAGACGCTCGAAGGAATGAACACGTGCCCGTCGAAAAGCCTTCGAGCAGTGCGCAATAACGCCGCACGTTTCACGACGGGTCCATCCGGTCCGGGCACGAGCTCGAGGTCGACAGTGAATTCGCCCGATGGATGTTCAACTGACATGCGACCGGCCTGGCCGGCTGATACCACCGCCATCGAAAACGGCATCGATCCCGGCAGTATGCATGCTGTTGCCACGCTCACCGCGCCGAGCACGCCGATGCTTGCATGGCAATCTCTGGGAATAAAAGTTCGAGTTGATATGGTGCCGCCATTTCTCGGAGGTGACACGAGAGTCATCTTCGGCACAACCTTGTCTCGAACGTCGCCGAGTCCCATCATGATCCCGGCCTTGAGGCGAATCTGTTCAAGCCGGGTTTTCATATCGGTGTCCGCGTTGAGCTCATCCCGCGTTTCATAGCCGGTGATCCCGAGAGCCGAGGCGGGAAGGACCACCACCGGCATCCCGTTATCGATGCACGTCACGGCGATTCCGTCGATTTCGTCGATCACGTTTCCCGTGGGCAGCATGGAATCGCACACTGACCCCGCGATGTCGACGAAATTGATCGCGACCGGAGCGTGCGATCCCGGCACTCCGTCAATGTGGCAATCACCTTCGGCAGCGACTGCTCCACCCGGTGTCTGGACTGTGATATCGCAGAGCATTCCTGTGTTCAGCGTCAGCACGCGCGCCGTGGTCGTGTCATCGTTCGCCGTCATCATTCCTCGCTCGAGAGCGAACGGAACAACGGCAGCGAGCATATTCCCGCAGTTGGGCGTTGTGTCGACCAGCTCCCGATCAATCCCGACCTGGGCGAATAGAAATTCCAGATCTACGCCCGCACGAGTCGAGGGAGATACTATCGCTGCCTTGCTGGTGAGTGGATCAGCGCCCCCAATGCCATCGATCTGTCTCTTGTCCGGCGAGCCCATTACAGCGAGGAGTACCCTGTCGCGAGTGGCCTCGTCATGAGGAAGCTCGGCCGCTTCGAAAAACGGACCTTTGGAAGTGCCGCCCCTCATCAGAGTGCATCGAATAGCAGTTTCACGCATTTGCGGGCGCGTTCAACTGTAGACCCCGGCACCGGCAATACGCTCCAGCGCCACATCCAGCTCTTCATCGGTGCAGCTCAGCGAGAGACGCAGATGTCCCGCGCCGGCGGCTCCGAACGCCGTACCTGGAAGTACCGCGATGTTCAACACATCGAGCCACCTCCTCGCGATCTCGACTTCATCACCCTCGACTCGAGGGAAAAGAAAAAATCCTGCTGAAGGAATGGTGCAAGTCAGCCCGTCGACTCCCTGGAGACCTTCCACTCCACGTGCCACGCGGGCATGGAACATCGAGCGATACGCTGGCAGGAGTTCGTCCGAAAGTTCAAGCGCCGCTACTCCGGCGGCCTGAACGAAAGCCGGCACACAATAGATGGAGTGCTGAATGAACTTGACGACGAAGCCTGCGACCCCGGGAGGCATCGCGAGAAACCCCAGGCGCCATCCCGTCATTCCAAAAGACTTGGAGAGGCTATCCACCACCAGAGTTCTCTCGAATCCGCCGGCCAGCGACTGCGGAAAACAAATCGGACCGGTGTAGCACATGTCGGCGTACACCTGATCGAAGATGATCCAGAGATCGAATTCCGACGCCAGCGCAACTAGCCCGCTGATGTCACCGTTATTGAGCACTTCCCCGGTGGGGTTCACTGGAGAGTTTACAATCATCGCACGGGTCGCAGGAGTAACGGCTGCTCTCATGGCATCGACGTCAAAACCGCCCGGCATCTCCACGGGCACTGCGATTCCTCCGCAGAGACGAATGCACGGCCCGTAGCTTACCCAGCCAGGCTGGGGTACGAGTACCTCATCGCCCGGTTCGACGATACCCATCAGTGCAGCCAGCACCGCGAACTTCCCTCCGGGTGTGACAATGATGTCTTCGCTCTGGTAGTGAACGCCGGAGCGTTTCAGCTCTCTCTGCTGAATCGCACTCCGAAGCGCCGGCTCTCCGTTCGACGACGAGTAGTGCGTAGCGCCCGAGCGGAGTGCTCGTTCGGCGGCAGCTATGATTCGTGGGTCAGTCGCCACGTTCGGATCACCGCTCGACAGGGCAATGATCTCGCGCCCGCCGGCGCGCGCCGCTCTGACGCGCTCGGACATCTCGACTGTCGCTGATGGCTTGAGTGTCCGGAACCGCTGGGCCAGTGGTGGGAGAGACATCAACGTGCCCTTAAAATGTTGGGGGTCGCAGACGGACCGAAGACCAGGCCGTCATCTGCAGGCACAGGCGCCCGGAAGACCGCTGCGCAGAACGGAACCATATGCCTGAGCGAAGCCTCCGCATCTTCCGGATCGCACTTTCCTTTGGAGAGGATCACGATGCGTCCCGGATTGGAAAGCGTGTAGTACTGGGCAGCGAGCAGGAACTGGAACCTCCAGAAAATTTCTTCCTCCGAACAGTCTGGAAGCACAGCGGCTACAGCTTCGACGAACGAGCGACTGATCTCGTTGAAGTGGCGCGAGATCAGATCCGCAGCAAGGGTCTCATGTTCATGAGAAAGGACCGCCCTCAGCCGAAGAAAGCGCCGCGCGCCATCGGGGTCGCTCGGCCAGATAAACGAGGGCCGCAGATACGCTTCGAGAATTTGCTCGAGCAGTGGCGGTCGGCCCGCGCCCTCACGACAATCTGCGAGCAGTCGCAGGCGGTCTTCGTTCATGGGGCCGCAGCGCTTCTCAAAGATGCGCTCCAGCAACTCTTGCTTCGACCCGAAGTGATAATGAATCGCCGCGATGTTTACGCCGGACGCACGTGTTATCGACCTGAGTGAAACACCCCAATAGCCTTGTTCGGCGAACATCTCTTCTGCCGTCGCGAGAATCCGATCGGGCGTCTGGAGGTCGTGAATCTCGGGCAGGCTAGTTGTCATTGCAGCGGCCACGGTTGCTCGACGAGCTTTTGCACCGGGGACCTGCCCGTGGACGGTCGCAAAGCCTGTCGCGTCTTCATGTCGTATGTATCGCCGGGCCTCAGCATGTAAAAAAGTCCGCCAGCTGGCTTAACCGAGACCAGGCTGTCTGGCGCGAGCTGTCGCGTGTTGTCGTAAATGATCGCGTAACTCCTGCCTATGACCTCGAGTTTGTCCCCCGTGACGACGATTGCCGCATCCTCATCCAGGCCGATACCGAGCATGTTCGGATGTGCCCTGACCATTCCGATCAAGTCGAACTGACGGTTTCGCGCAAGCACGTGCACGTCGACGATCACGTTGCGCAGCAAGGCGAAACCGCTTCTCCATCGGGACTCAGGTATTGCACGCTTCGCGGGCTCGGGCGATCGAAGCGGCAGGTAGTCACTTTGAATTCGCGCGCCAGCCGACCCGCCACCCACTACTCCTCCACGCGCGAGCAGGGCCAGCACCTCGCTATGGACTTTCGTATCCAGATACGACTCCTGATGCCGCCAGGAATTGCCCTCGGCAAACCATATTCCCCGTGCGCGCCGGAGAGGTTCGACGAAATTGTCACTGTTGGCGACGTCGCGATCAACAGTATGGAGCAGCTTCAGATTTTTTGCGCCTGCGCGTCTCAACCAGAGTAAACATTCGCAAGTATCGTCATATGCCTGCGCGCCGCCAGAGGTTGGTACGACGAGAATGAGCGCATCAGGCCCCCCAGCGAGCTCAATGAAACGCTTGTAGATCACAGTGTTCGTTTCGGCACCACCTGACACGACGAGATGGCCGACGGACGGCCCATGCATCTGTGCGTCAATTTGAGAGGTTGGCAAAGAGACAGCTCCACCCAGGGTCATGAGCGCCACCAACGAACTACGCCGCACAATCAGGCTCCCGTCCATACTGCAGGAAGCCAGACCGAAAGGCTACTAGCCCTACCATCACGCGCCCGTCTTGAAGTTTGGGTTCGTGTCGAGTTCCTGCTGAGAAATTGGGTAACAGCGATCCTTGCCGATGCGGTCGTCCATTCTCAGCGAGGCCGGCAAGGCGCCCGGTGCGACTGTATCGCCGCCATCTCCAAACCACCGACGACGCTCTCCAAGAGCACGGCCTTCGAGCCACAGCTCGATCAGCTTTTCCAGCTTCATCGCGGTCCATGCTTCTTCGGCTGTCGTTGCCTGTTTTGTCGTTACACCAACGGTAGTCCTGATCTCGTTGACGATGGCCATTGCCGCCGGCCAGTCGTTGGCACGCAAGCGAGCCTCAGCCCGGATCAACATCGCTTCGCGGCCTGACGAAAGCTCTATCGGGCCATCATCGCGTATGTGCTTTCGCTGCTGCCAGTATTGAACCTGGCCGAGCGCGCCGCGGCCATCACCCAGGTCAGGAAGGCTTCCGAGGCCGACGCGAAACGGCGTGTCAGGGAATTTCCTATACGGTGTGCGTGGGTCCTTGTACTGGTCGAAGTTGTCGCCATAGAACGTTGACCACTGACTGAAATTCCGCCGCACCTGGTCGGTAGTCGCGATGGCAAGGCTGTTTGACTGCGTCTGCGCCACGATGTTGTAAGGAGTCGCGTAAACGAAATCCTTAGGTACCAATGCTGCGTCCGCTTCGGCGCCAGCCCAGTTCTTTCTCCACGTGCGGACGGACGCTCGCCCTGCGAGTGCAGCATTTTTCAACGCTGTGTTGTTCTGTGCAGTGGCAATCGCAAGCGCTTCTGTGAACGCGGCTTCCGCCCGCTCGAAATGGACGGTGAACGCCTGCTCGGCTCCGCCATCGATCACCGTCGAGCATACGTGCTCGCCAAGCTGGCGATTGGAGTAACCGACGTACAGGAGGAGCGGTGCCGCCAGCGTATAAGTGTTGAACGCAGCACCCCGCCCTGCCTTTATGCGCTCAACGCCTTGCTCAGCAAGCCATCTGGCAAGGTGCGCTCGGTTGAAGACGTCTGACCCAGGCGGCAGGAGCTGATTTCGGAATTCCTGCACGCTGCACGCGAACGAGCCAGTCTGACCGGCGGGAAACCACTCACGGGAAATGACAGCCCCGCACATGGCAAGATTTCCGCCGTCGCCGGCAAGTGCGCTGTTGTATGCGCGCATGGCGCCGTAAGTAACTGCGTTGTGGGCTGCCTCGACGTCGAGGAACGAGTCTTCGACCGGTCCCGGATTCGAAACGCTAAGATCGCAAGCGGCCAGAGAGATAGTCGAAACGAGAACGAATCTGGAGAGCATTCGCATCTTTCTGGCAGGTAGCATTTTCCTCACATGATCCCCCAATGGTGTTGAACGGCAAGCACGGCTCGAATCAGAAGACAAGGCGCAGCGACCCGGTGAACGTTGCAGGCGGCGGTGTTACTCCAATGCCCAGAGCGCGGACGCGCTGAATCCCCGGCTCCGCTGCTCCCATCATTTCAGGCTCGAACATGTCCCACTCGTCGTTCAGCCATCGATACCAGTTGTGGGCTGAGAGTGTGACAAATGCACTCGTGGTTCCGGGCACAGTGAAAGGCAGGCGCGCACGCGCCGTTACATCACGAAGCTTGAAGAAGTCGGCCTTCTGGATGAACGATCCCTGCGTGTAGAACTTGCTGTCGCAGAGAAGGCGGTCACGCGCTGTCGTCTCATTGCCGCGCCCGGCAGCTCGCAGGGCATTTCCAGCGAGACAGCGAGGCCATGATGTAATTGCCCGACTCGCCCCGTCCTCTGACGACCCGTCACTCATGAAGTGACCGCCCTGAAACTCCCCGCGACCAGACAGATTGATCCCGAATGGAAGGTCCAGGCTGGTGTTGATCCCTATGATCCTTGTCGGTGTGTTGGGTCCGAAGACGAAGTCCCTCTCTATGATCGGATCAGCGATCTCGTCGGGATTCAACAGCTTCACACCGACGATGACCATCAGCGGCTCGCCTTCCCTGAGCCATCCTTGATTGCCAAGGCTGACCGGAGTTGCCTCTCCAAGACTCAGGACTTTGCTCTTGTTGGTAGCAATGTTCGTCCCGAGCGACCACCTGAAGTTCTTTCGCTCAAGAACGCTCCAGTTGAGCGCGAGTTCGACCCCCTGGTTCTGGATCACCCCAACGTTCTTCAGCTGTGAGCTTTGGAAGCCGGTTGATGGAATCGAGCGAACCGGGAATAGAGCGTCCTTCGTTTTTCCGGAGTAGCGAGTGAATTCCGTGGTGACACGGCCGCCAAAGACTGACCAGTCGAAGCCGTATTCAGACTCGACAGTTCGTTCCGGACCAAGGTCGGGATTTCCCAGATTCTGGGGAAGGTATGCTGCATTCGCGCCCCATCCCGCAGGATTCCAGGTTCTCAAGGCATCGAAAGCCCCTGGCGCACGTCCCGCACTTCCAAGCGCATAGCGGAGTTTCAGTTCTCCCCATGACGGATTCCAGAAGCCTTCTTCATGGGCTACATACGACGCGCTGATTTTCGGGTACGCCTGCAATCCGAATCCGGAGCCAAAAGCGCTGTTGCCGTCGATTCTCATTCCAGTGGTAAGGAAGAACCGATCCTTGAACCGAAGCAGGTTCTGCACAAAAAATCCGCCTGTAAGAACCCGAAGCCGTTCCTCGCTGACCGAAGTTATGGATCCGGTTGAAAGCGTCGGGTTTGTCGGGCCCGGAAAATTGAGCGAATACCCGTCGATCGTTTGTTCGTCATTGCTCGTGAACTGCCCACCGACGGACATGCTCGTGCTCAGCGTCTGACCAAGCGGAATATCGAGGGTCGTCGAATAGTCCATCGTGCCTTGCTCAGCGCGGAAATTCCTGACATCCAGATCACCGCGCGGCTCGAGAACAAATCCATATGGACGAAGCCGCTTGAGCACGTTCGTCGACCGGTCGTACCCAACGGTCAGCCGGTGTGACCAGCGCTCGAACGGCGTATAGGTAGCGGTCATTCCGGAGTTCAATCGATCTAGGCTGCTTCCGAATTCCTGGTCGAGCAGCTTCTCGAGGTCAGCTGGTTCCTTGCTGCTCAGGTGATTGAACTGCTGGCGCATGACACCCATGATGAAGCCCGATGGGTTGACACCACCCGCAACATTCGAGATATCGCCGGCCGAGATGAAGTTGTTCCACGCGAGCGTGAGTCCCTTCAATGGCGTGAACGAAAAGTTGCCTCGTACCGCCTTCCGGTCCAGCGACTCATTTGGCAGAACACCTTCACGATCTTCCATTGACGCAGACATGAAATACTTGAGCGTCTCGCTGCCGCCCTGCACACTCAGGTTGTACTGGCGTTGCGCACCGTTCTTCAGCCAGGGATCCAGATAGAAATAGGGCGCAGGGTCAGGCGCGAATCGCTGCAACTTCTGAAATCCCTGCTGCGTCTCGACGGCCCACGTTGTCCGGCCCGCTCGTCCCTTCTTGGTAAAGATCTGAATGACACCAGCGGCGGCCTCCGTTCCATAAAGCGTCGAGGCAGCAGCTCCTTTGATTATCTCTATTCGCTCGATGTCAGCCGGATTGATCTCGTTGAGCGGGCTCTGGCTCTCGTTGTTGCTTCTCCGTCCAACCACCGAGGGATTAGGGTAAGGGTCGCTCCTCACACGGACTCCATCGATGTAGAACAGGGGCTGATTGCTCATCGTCGCGCTGACGTTGCCCCGCAGTCTTATCTGAGCGGCGCCGCCGATTTGCCCGGAGCCCTGCAGGACTGTCATGCCAGGCGCCTGCGCCTGCAGCAGTGTCTCGAGATTGATCGGAATTTCGGGCGAGTTGGCCGGCGTGAGAACGTTGATCGAGTTGCCGACCTCGCGCTGCCGGGCACCCCCGGGTGTCCCTGTTACCACTATCTCGTCGAGTTCGAGGGCCGCCTTCGCCATTGAGATGTCGACAGTAACTGTCGCCCCCGCGCCAACCGTGAAACTCCGGGTGGTCGGCTTCAACCCGATGAGCATGGCGCGAAGTTGATGCGTGCCGGCCGGAACATTCAAAAGCCGATACCTGCCGTCATCTCCAGTCAACGCACCGATCTGGGTTCCGACGATGAATACCTGGGCGCCTGACACCGGCTGCTGATTAGCCTCGCCGGTGATCCGCCCTGAGACCGTCCCGACAGATTGCGCCGATGCGGCGGATACCCACCCAATCATACCGGCAACCAGAACACCAGACAGGAAGCCGAAACCAGATAGGCGCTTCGCTGGAAGCCTACGACTTTTACGGAGATGCTCGATCATCACTCCCTCGGGGAAAGAACTATTTGGATGAAACCCTGATCGATCCTTGAACCGAACACACACCGCTATCCCTCACGGAACTTTCGAAATATTTCAACCAGGTGATTGGAACGATGTTATGATTCGTTCGTTTCAATCGCTTGTTTGACGCACAAGAATACGCCGCGACCACACCTTGTCAAGGGTGATTTCCGGCCCGCAGTACGATGCCACATAGCTCGAAAACCCAGAGATCAGGTGAGAATGGAACATCCAGGCGCCATTGAATCGGGCTCGGGACCGACAACAAAGAGACATCTCTTCGTTGCGTTCACCCTCCTGAGCCTTCAGGGATTCGGAGGACTCATCGCGATCGTCCAGCGCGACCTTGTAGAAAGAAAGAAATGGTTGTCCGTCGACGAGTTCCTGTCTGACTGGGCCATATCTCAGACCCTGCCCGGACCGAATGTCATCAACCTGGCGATCATTTTCGGAGAGAGGAAATTTGGTTTTTGGGGGGCGTGCGCAGCTGTAGCCGGCTTGCTCGCGGCGCCGTTGACGATCCTGGTCATCGTCGCCGGCCTGATGCACAGCGCCGGGCCAAACCATTCTCTCCAGGGAGGACTGCGGGGGATGGGTGTAATGGCCGGAGCACTTGTCGCGGGTAGTGGACTTCGCATGCTCCCAGGGCTCCGAGCGAATGTGCTCAGTGGATTGGTGTGCACCGGCCTAGCCGCGACAACCTTTCTCGCCGTAGGCATTTTTCAGATGCCAGTCACAATCACAATGCTCGTCCTCGGCGCCGTCGGCTCACTGTGGGCTCTTGCCCTATCAAAGGAGCCAAGGCGCTCGTGAGTGGAAGCGATTTCGGGGCTGAACAGTGGCTTGAACTGTCGGCTCACATGCTGTCCCTGTCGCTGTTTACGGTTGGCGGCGTTCTCGTGGCCGCTCCTGAGATGCACCAATTCCTCGTCGAGGAGATGAACTGGTTGACCGATCAGCAGTTTACAGGCTCGATAGCGCTAGCCCAGGCTGCTCCCGGGCCAAACGTTCTGTTCGTGGCCCTGCTCGGCTGGAACAT
>JBBREF010000059.1:0-19478 GCA_038203205.1 Gemmatimonadales bacterium
GCGCCCCGCCGTCGGACGAAGAGAGAGGACATTTGGCGACTCAGTCCGTCGACAAGCTGCAGGGCCTCGACCGCTCGACGCTGCTCGCCATCTACCGGACGATGTACCTGTCGCGGCGCCTCGACGACAAGGAAATCCAGCTCAAGCGCCAGAACAAGATCTTTTTCCAGATCTCGGGCGCGGGACATGAGGCGATCCTGACGGCTGCTGGAATGGTGCTCCGTCCCGCATACGACTGGTTCTACATGTACTACCGGGATCGCGCGCTCTGCCTGGAGCTGGGTGTGACGCCGGCGGAGATGTTGTATGAGGCCGTCGGCGCGGCGATCGACCCGGCTTCGGGCGGTCGCCAGATGCCGAGCCATTGGGGGCACAAGGACTACAACATCGTGTCAGTTTCGTCGCCGACCGGGACGCAGTTTCTCCAGGCCGTCGGTTCTGCGGAGGCCACGCTGAGGGCGAAGCAGCTCGGTATCGTCGAGGGATTCAAGAGCGACGAGGTCGTACTCGTTACCACGGGTGACGGCACGACAAGTGAGGGTGAATTCTGGGAGTCGTTGAATACGGCTTCGAATCTCAAGCTCCCCGTGGTGTATCTGGTAGAGGACAACGGTTACGCGATCTCGGTTCCGGTCGAGGTCAACACTGCGGGCGGATCGATCTCGAAGCTCGTCAGGTCGTTCCCGAACTTCTACATCGAGGAAGTCGACGGCTGCGATCTCATCGCTTCGTATGACGCGATGTCGCGCGCCGTGCAGTACGCGCGTGAGCGGAAGGGGCCGGCGCTCGTGCACGCGCAAGTGATCCGCCCATATTCGCATTCCCTCTCTGACGACGAGACGATGTATCGTCCGCCGTCTGAGCGGGAAGCGGATGCCGCGCGGGATCCGATTACGGTTTTCCCGCAGTGGCTCGTCGCGGAAGGGCATGCGACCGAGGAAGAGATCAAACGCATCCAGGACGAGGTCGATGCTCTGGTGCTGGCCGCGACCGACGATGCGCTCGCGCAGCCACAGCCTGACGCGGACTCGGTTTATTACGCCGTTTATTCACCGGATGTCGATCCGACTTCCGAGCAGTTCGACACCGAGGACGATCCGAAGTTTACCGGTGATCCCACCACGATGGTCGATCTTCTCAACTCGTGCATGAAGGAGGAGATGCGGCGGGACCCGAAGATCCTGATGTTCGGCGAGGACGTTGCTGACGTTTCGCGCGAGGAGCATCTCGACAAGGTCAAGGGCAAGGGTGGCGTCTTCAAGGTTACCTGGGGACTTCAGAAGGAATTCGGCAGTGCGCGCGTTTACAATTCGCCGCTTGCTGAAGCGAACATCGTCGGGCGGGCGATCGGCCTTGCGATCCGCGGCTTCAAGCCGGTGGTCGAGGTTCAGTTCTTCGACTACATCTGGACCGCGTACATGCAGCTGCGCGACGAGCTCGCGACGATGCGGTGGAGATCAAACAACAGTTTCTCGTCGTCGATCGTCGTACGCACCACTTACGGTGGTTACATCCGTGGGGCGATTTATCACTCGCAGACAGGGGCATCGCTCTTTACTCATTGCCCGGGTCTGCGCGTGGTGTGCCCCGCGACGGCGCTCGATGCAAATGGCCTTCTTCGCACGGCAATCCGCTGTGACGATCCGGTGATTTTTCTCGAGCACAAGCACCTTTACCGGCAGACGTACAACAAGAGCGCGAATCCCGGCCCGAACTTCATGATTCCGTTCGGCAAGGCGAAGATCGTTCGTGAAGGTGCTGACGTCACTGTCGTGACGTATGGAGCGACGCTTCAGCGCGCGATAACCGCGGCCAACGCGGTTGCTGAAGAAGGGATCGATGTCGAGGTAATCGATCTCAGGACCCTGAGCCCGTGGGATCGTGAGACCGTTTACGCTTCGGTTAAGAAGACATCGCGTGTCATCGTCGCGTACGAGGATTCACTTTCTTGGGGTTACGGCTCGGAGATTTCTGCGTCGATCGCGAACGATTGTTTCGCATGGCTCGACGCGCCTGTACAGCGCGTCGCATCGTCAGACACATTCGTGGGATACGCGCCGCAGCTCGAGGACGCGATCCTGCCGCAAGTCGAGGATTTCAAGAGGGCATACCGGGAAACGGCAGCCTACTGAGTCGCGATCCGGTTATAGAAGTGCCTGCAGGTACACGGGGGAAAGGAGGCTTGGAAGTGCCAGGAGTTTTTGAAGGTCAACCTGGGCGGTAAACGATGTTTGTAAGGTCAGGATCGTCGGGACTCTTTGGAAACCGCGGAACATCGTTGGCTATAAACCGCTTAAATCAGTTCTGGTTTTCACCACAGACAAGGTGCCCGTGATGCCCCGGACCCCACTGCGTTGCACTCCGGCATCCCCTCCAAAAACTCCTGGCACTTCAAAAACTCCTTCCCCCGTGTAGTTCTGGTTCAACGAGCGGACGAACCGCCGGACCGCGAGCCCCCGCGTCTTCCGCGACCAGAGCCTGACCCAGATGACTTCTTGTACGGCGAGTCGCCGCCGGGCCTGCCACCACCGCCGCCACCACCCGATGCCTGCTGACCTCCGCCACCACGACGCGCGGCCTTGGCAGCACTCCGCGCCCGATCCTCAGCCTTCTTCTTCCTGATCTCGGCGATACGCTCCGCCAGTGGAACCTCGAACCGCTGCTGCGGTCGCGCTGAGTAATCAAAACCATCGACAGTCACGCGTGGAAGCTTGCGCGATATAGCGCGCTCGATGCCCCGGATATCCGCTTCCTCTTCCGGCGAATAAAACGTGAACGCTTCACCAGTCATCTCGGCACGGCCGGTACGTCCGACGCGATGGATGTAATCCTCAGGAGCAGGTGGCACATCGAAATTCACGACGTGCCCAAGCTCCTCGACGTCGATTCCGCGCGCCGCGATGTCGGTCGCAACGAGCACACGGTACTTCCCGGTCTTGAATCCGGCGAGCGCTTCGGTTCGCTGCTTCTGCGACCGGTTGCCATGAATTCGCTCTGATGCGATTCCGTTCTTCGCCAGAAAATCAGCAAGCCTGTTGGCGCGATGCTTCGTGCGCGTGAAGACGAGCGCCTCCTCCATGTCGCCGCGTCGGAGCACCTCGAGGAACAGTGCTGACTTGAGCTCCTGTGGAACCGGATACAGCGCCTGCGTGATTCCCGTAGCCGGTTTCGACGTGCGATCGAGATTGATCGTCGCGGGGTTCTTCAGCATCTGCGATGCGAGCTGGGCAATCGGCGGCGGCATCGTCGCACTGAAGAAAAGCGTCTGGCGTTTCGTCGGAATCGCCTTGATGATGCGCTTGATGTCGGGAAGAAAGCCCATGTCGAGCATGCGATCGGCCTCGTCGAGCACCAGATATTCGACGCTGCCGAGCTTCGCGTATGGCGACTTCATGTGGTCGAGAAGGCGTCCCGGCGTCGCGACGATGACGTCGACTCCGCTCCGGAATGCATGCTCTTGCGGGCCCATGCCGACTCCGCCGATGACCGCTGCGGCGGTGACGGGCGTGTGCACCGCGATTGCGTCGAGCTCTTCGACGATCTGCGCAGCGAGCTCACGCGTAGGCGTTATGACGAGCGCGCGGGTCGTACCGCGCGGCCGGTCGATGAGCTTGTCGAGTATCGGTAGAAGAAACGCAGCGGTCTTGCCGCTGCCAGTCGAGGCACAGGCCAGAAGGTCACGACCTTCCATAGCCGGTGGTATTGCGTCTGCCTGAATCGGAGTAGGACGCTGAAAACCCATCTCCTTCAATCCTTTGAGGAGATTCTTGTTGAGCTGAAAATTTGTAAAGGGCACTTTGTCTCGTTTGAATTTGGGGCTAGTGCGGCGTGTCCTGCTTCTTCTGCCACTCGAGCCGTGGCGCAGTTCGCTGCGCCGCGTCGTTCAGAAGCTTCGTAAAACGTTGTCCTTCAGAGATGCGCTCTACCTCGAGCGCGATCGACTCTACTGCAACTTCGAGGCGAGCCATGGGCGCTAGCGGGTAACTGCGTAATAGACCACGTAAATCCACGACAGGATTCCGTGCACGATCGCCCACAGGATCGAGTGATTCACGCTCCACGAAATGGCGATTGCGAGCGCGCTCCCAAAGCTGATGCCTGCCTTTGCAGCCGGATGAATTTCATTTGCCATCGGCGTCTCCGATAAATGGTGCCTTCCGTCAACCTGCTGCGAGCCAGTTGAGCCCGCGAACGACCATTACCGTGAGGGCAATTCCGCCGAGTGCCAGCAGGACGATTCCCGCCACCGCCGCGACGATCACCCACTTGCTCGTCTTGTGAGCAGCGACCGGCTCTCCGATGTGTTTCTCCAGCAACGCCGCGTTACGCACGTTTGCCTTGAAGCCGACATCGAAAAGGTCGCCGAGCAATGGTATTGTCCCTACGATTGTATCGACGCCAAGGTTCAAGACCATTCGGCCAAGGACCGCCCTGGGCACTCCGAGCCTGGCCGCAGAAAGCACGATGTACCCCGAAAGCGCGGCTCCCGAGACGTCGCCAAGGCCGGGAATCAGCCCCAGGATGGAGTCGAGCCCGAAGCGGATATTGGTCCCCGGGATCCTGATTGCCGTGTCGAGCAACCGGGCCAGGGACCTGACCTTCTCTGTTTCCTGAGTCCGTACCGGTGGAGTCACCCCGGTCAATCCGGGGATCCAGTGAGGCGTTTCTTGTTGATCCAGAGCATGCGGGCGAGCGCTCCGCCGGCAAGAGCCATCAGGATATAGAGGGCCGCAAAACCCCATTGCTGCCGCGAAGCGAAAAGCATCGCAACGAAAAGCTGGTAGAGCGCGAACCCGCTGATGATGATCAGCAGGAGCGGGATCAGGCGTGCGAAAGCTGACACGTGATCATCCTCGTGAATGTGAAGGCAGTAACGCCAGATGCAGAATAAGCCAATGAGGCGCACGGACAAAGCAAAGCGGGGCAGTCATTGACCGCCCCGCTCTGTTAAACCCTATTCAAGAGCTATTTCTTCTTCTTACCAAAGACTCCCTTGAGCTTGTTCGCGGCGCCCGCAGCCGCTTCCTTCGCGGCGTCCTTCGCCTCGGTCCTTGCGCCTTCCTTGGCACCCTCCTTGGCACCAAGCTTCGCGGCTGCGGCGATTGAATCGGCGTTGAAGCTGGCGTTCTGCCCGTTCGCTCCGCCTGATGCACCGGCGGTCATTGCGGGCATCTCCACCTTGGTATAACCCGCGGGAATCGCAAACTCGGAAGCGGGGATGTTGCCCGACTTGAAGTTCAACATCTCCATCACGCTGGTCACTGTCTCGGCTTTGCCTTTTTCGTCGGTCGATACCATCGTGGTCACCGCACGCAGTGGAACTCCGTTTTTAGGGAGTTTCGCGTTGGCCTTTTCCATCTGACTCTTGTAGTCAGAGTTATTGAACATGTCGAACTGCGACATCATCGCCATCGAATTGCTGTTCGCGACGAACGGGTTGGCGATGCGGAGAGTCGGGGCGAAGTAGTAGTCTGTCGTCGACTCGCTGCGGGTCTTGCTGGTACGGCCAAGGACGCTTGCCGACATCGTGTAGTTCTGGATCATGCGGATGTGCCGTGTCGGATACCCCTGTAGCACCGGGCCTGCTCCCATGTCCTGCGCGTCAACTTTGACTTCGGACATCTGCATCTTCACGAGACCCCCGACGGCGTTCATCATCTGGCCCATTCCTGCCATCATCTTCATCATGTCCCACTGCATGTAGGTCTTCTCGGCCGGGTTGACCAGGAGCATCTCCGCACCGCCGTTCCGCACGATGAAGTAGGTGCCTTTGCCGCCGTATGCCTGTTGCCCACCCGCGGAGGTCGAAGCCTCCAGCATCTCGATTTTCGCTTCGTCGCCGGCGTACATGCCACGACCGCGCATCGTGACAGATTCCTTGTTGCCTGTCTGCCTGCTCGTTGTCTTCATCACGAAATCGTAGCTCAGGCCGGACGCAACGGGCTGTGCTGCCATGAAGACCAAGGGGAGGGCGGCGGCGGCGGCGAAGCGCGCCGGACGGGTGAAACGTGGGTGCATGCTGACTCTCCTTCTCGCTACTCGACGCGGGAGGTAGGGGTGGCTGATCCCGTAAACATAGGGGCGGAAATCCGTAAACGGAAGAATTTGCCGCCCCGCACCGCGGGGGCCCCCCGGACGGAGGCCTACTTCTCGGGATCCTTGGGGAAAACGATCGATCCCACCACAGCCGAAACGAGTACCGCGGCGATCACGAGAAGTGATATCTGGATCGGGATGTGATACACGCTCCCCAGAAGCATCTTCACGCCGACGAATGTCAGCACCACGGCCAGACCGAGCTTGAGATAGTGGAACTTGTGAATCACCCCCGCGAGCATGAAGTAAAGCGAGCGCAGGCCGAGGATCGCGCAGACATTCGACGTATAAACGATGAACGGATCGCGTGTCACGGCGAAAATTGCGGGGATCGAGTCGACGGCAAATATCAGGTCCGTCGTCTCGACGAGCACAAGGACAATGAAAAGTGGCGTGGCCATGAGCGTCGCCGGCATCCCTGCCTTCGGAGACTCGCGTACGAAGAAGTGCTGCCCGCGGTAATCGTGAGTCACGGGGACGAGACGCCTGACGAGCCTCAGGATTGGATTTGCCTCAGGCTCGATGTCGCTCTCGTCGTGCATCGCCATCCTGATGCCGGTAAAGACGAGAAATGCACCGAAGACATAGATGATCCAGTGGAAGCGCTCGATCAGATACGCCCCAGCCGCGATCATCGCCCCACGCATCACGAGAGCCCCGAGAATTCCCCAGAACAGCACTCGATGCTGGTATTTATCCGGAATCCTGAAGTACGAGAAGATGAGGAGGATTACGAAAATGTTGTCGATCGAAAGCGAGTACTCGATCAGGTATCCGGTCAGGAATTCGAGTGCCGGCTTCGTCCCCATCTGCATGTAAATGACGCCGGCGAAGCCGAGGGACAGGGATATCCAGACGGAGCTCCAGGCGGAGGCTTCCCTGAAGGAAGGTGCGTGGGCTGTCCTGTTGAAAATCCCGAGGTCGATTGCGAGGACCGCGAGGACGCCAAGATTGAAGGCGATAAAGAGCGTCGTCTGGGTCACAGGGACGCTATTACTGTCGTTTTGCCAGGCTTACGAAACTTGGAAACGGTCAGCGGCGCTCCAGGGCGTCACGAACATCGAGCAGTACCTCGAAGTACAGCTGCTCGCGCCTGTATGCAAAGTCGAGCGATGCCATCTGGGAGGCGTCACCTGATTCCTTGGCGCGTTCGAAGGCTTCGCTGTACATCTCGTCGAGATTCTGGAGAATGCGGTCGCGAGGGCGGGACATTAGGTCCTCAGGAATGTGGGAGGGAGGCAGTATGTTGCCGTTCCTGTCGATACCCGAAAGGCGCTCCAGCATGGTTTCCGGATCGCGCCCGTCGAATATGAACTTCCTTGCCGCACCAAGTGCGAGCCGGCGCGGATTATAGGGGATCGGCATAACCCTTCAATTAAAATCCCGGCGTACCACAAAAGGAAGGCACTGCGATGCGCAGTGCCTTCCCGAGTGTTACCTGTCCCCCTTGTCGCCCTGCCCCGGGGTTGACTTGTTCTCTGCATCCCGCTTCTGATCCTGGGAAAGAGAGCGGCTGACATCGTCAGACTCGGTGAACTTGCCATCTTCGTCCCTTCTCACGTAACGCTTGTCGCCCTCGTTGGGCTCGATCAGCTCTCGTTTGCCGGCCATTTTGCGCCTCCTGTGTCATGAGAAACCTGACTTCAACATTTGCAGGGTGCGTGCCTGCAGTCAGGCTTTCAAGCCATTAAATCGAATGAAACACAGCCTCGGCGACAACGCGTCCATCACGCAGGTGTTCGACCACAATTCTCTCGAGTATTTCGGGTGTCACGTTTGAATACCAGACACCCTCAGGGTAAACCACCACGATGGGACCTCCTGCACAAACCCCGAGGCATGGCGTCTCGCCGCGCTTTACACGGGTAGGCCCGAAGAGCAGACCCTCCCTTTGTAGCAGTGACGCGAGCAGCGAATACAACGCCCGGCCTCGGCGGTCGGGTGAGCAGAACCCGCCCGTGCAAACGAGCACATGGCGCGAGTATGGCTCCATATACGGCTCGCCGATGGGCGGGATGTTCTGCTCACTCATGCCGAATAATGACAGGGGCGGGCAATATTTGGCACTCGTTGACGCTCCAGCATGTCGGAGAACTACGCTGGGAAAGGAGGTTTTGGAGGGTCGGGAGGTTTTGGAGCTTCCCCTCGGATATGCCGGACTGGTCAGTAATATTTCGAGTGCAGCACGATGCGATGTCTGGTTTTGTAAAAAGCGGAAACGCCGTGCACTTCAGAGGCGCCTCGCGATGAGCGAGCTCGCGGCAGTACCGCCTCCAAAACCTCATGAAACTTCAAAACCTCCTTTCCCCGCGTAGTTCCAGCATCCCTGACATTCAATGATCGCGAGCGGCGCAGTAGATTCAATCACATGATCGATCCATTCATAGCCGAAAAAGGGTACGCTCATCCCGACGCGCTGGTGAGCACCGACTGGCTGGCCGAGCATCTCGATGATCCGAACCTGAGAATCCTCGAAAGTGATGAGGATGTGCTGCTCTACGAAACCGGCCACATCCCCGGCGCGCAGAAGATCGACTGGCACGAAGACCTTAACGATTCGGTCCAGCGCGACTACATATCGAAGGAACAGTTCGAGAAGCTGCTGCGCTCCAAGGGCATCGACGACGATACGACCGTAATCTTCTATGGCGACAAGAACAACTGGTGGGCTGCATACGCGTATTGGGTGTTTCAATTATTCGGCTTTACTAACGCGAAGCTGCTCGACGGCGGTCGCATCAAGTGGGAACAGGAGGGGCGCGATATGACGACCGACGTGCCGTCGTTCCCCGCGTCGTCATACACTGCCCGGGAAAGGGACGATGAACGCATTCGCGCCTTCTTCCACGAGGTACGCGAACATGCTGATGCCGGGAAGCCGCTCGTCGACGTCAGGTCGCCCGACGAATTCAGCGGCGTGAAAACCCACATGCCTGATTACCCTCAGGAGGGAACGCTCCGCGGCGGACACATCAAGGGTGCCCGCAGCGTCCCATGGGCGCGTGCAGCAAATGCTGACGGCACTTTCAAGAACGCCGACGAGTTGCGCGCGATTTACGAAACCGAGCAGGGACTGAAGCCAGGTGACGATGTAGTTGCATACTGCCGCATCGGCGAGCGGTCGTCCCACACGTGGTTCGTGCTCACGCATCTACTGGGTTACGACAAAGTGCGGAACTACGATGGCAGCTGGACCGAATGGGGCAACTCGGTCCGCGCACCGATTGAAAAAGGTGCGCCGAATTGAGCACTCCATCCCGGATTCTCGTCGACTGGAAGGGAGAGCACACATTCGATGCAGGGCGCGAGGGACGACCACAGGTCCGTCTCGATGGCGACGGGGTCATTGGGCCGACTCCGCCCGATGCGCTTCTCATCGCGCTGGCATCGTGCGTCTCCGTTGACATAGTGGACATCCTCGCGAAACGCCGCACCCCGCTCGAGAACTACAGCGTCGAGGTACTTGGCGAACGGGTCGACTCGATTCCACGGCGCTTCAAGCACATCACGCTCAACGTTTCGATGACCGGCGAAGGAATCGAGCGGAGCCACGCTGAGCGCGCCATCGACTTGTCGGTGAACAAGTATTGCTCAGTTCGCGATTCGCTCGACCCTGCTATTCCTGTTGTCTGGAATCTCCGTCTCAATGGCAAGGCTGCTGACGAAGATCCGGCGGCGGCCGCTGTGAGCGGCGAACTGCCTGAGTCTGGCTGACTTGGGCGACGACAGTCGCAACTGGAAAACGTCAGCGACCGCGATTCTCAGGCTGGGATTCGCGGTCGTTCTATTTGCGTTATCGCTGCTCGCGGTGTTTCGCGCCCCGACTTACACGCTGTGGATGATTTCGATTGTCGTCACGGAATGGGGACACTATCTCGCGATCCTCGCGCTGCTCGTCCTGCTTCCCGGCTGGACGAGGACACGAACCGGACTCGCCGCTGCATCACTCGCTGTCATTGCGGCAATTTTCGCTCTAACACCGCTAATCAGGGCCATGGATACGGCAGAGCGTGCTGAAGCGGCACTCGGTGGCGAGCACCCACTGTCGTCGCCGGGGGCACCGCCACATTTGACGGCCCTCCGGGCACGGTCACTGTTTACGCGCCCGGCTGCGCCGGAAGTACGGCGAACAACGGAGACTTACGCGACGCGTGATGCCCAGAAGCTCGACGTTGATGTCTACCGTCGTGCCGGTGAGCGGGCGCCCGAGCCACTTGTGATGATCATTCACGGAGGATCGTGGACTGGAGGGACACGCGGCGACCTTCCCGCTCTCAACAGCTATCTCGCTGCGCGTGGATACGTCGTTGCGTCGCCAGGTTACAGATTAGCGCCCCGGTTTCGGCATCCTGCCCAGACTGAGGATATCAACGCAGCAATCGATTTCCTTAAAACGAACGCGCCGCGTCTTGGAATCGACAATACGAAGCTGTTTCTGATCGGTCGTTCAGCCGGCGGGCATCTCGCGCTGATGTCGGCCTACACGAAGCACGATCCGGCGATTCGTGGTGTGGTGTCGTTCTACGGTCCGACGGATCAGAAGTGGGGATGGGAGAATCCGTCAGACGCGGGCGTGTACGACAGTTTCGCGACGCTGCGCGCATTCCTCGGCGGCGACCCGACTGAAAATCCGGAGGGCTACCGGTCGTCGTCGCCGCTGGCATATGCTGAATCGTCATCGGTTCCCACACTGCTCATCCATGGTTCCCGCGACCCGCTCGTCTACGCAAAACAAAGCATCAGGCTGGATTCAGCTCTCACGGATAACGGGCAGCGAAGCGTGCTGATCGAGATGCCATGGGCTACTCATGGATGTGATTACTTCATCAACGGTCCGTGCGGCCAGATATCGACCTACGCAGTCGAACGATTCCTGGCTTCTCTCATGTAACAGAGGTGACTAACGGCCTCGCTTCTTCTTGTCGTATGAGCCGGGCTTCATGGTTGCCCACTTTTTTTCGGTATCGGTAAGCTCACCGCGCAACTTTTCGTAGCTATGGTAGCGCTCAGAGCTGACATGGCCGGACTGAACGGCAGTTCGAACGGCGCAATCTGGTTCGTTGAGGTGAGTGCAGTCACCGAAGCGGCAGCCGTCGAGGAACGGTCTGAATTCGGGAAAACACGAATCGAGGTCCTCGGACGGCATTCCCCACATTCCGACTTCCCGCAGTCCCGGAGTATCGACAACGTAGCCGCCGTCAGGCAGCGGATGCATGAAGCCGCCGACAGTGGTGTGGCGTCCCTTGTTGACGCTCTCACTGATCTCTCCAACCCGCAGGTTCAATCCCGGGTACATGCCGTTGAGGAGCGATGACTTCCCAACTCCAGATGGGCCGCTGAGTACTGACACCCTGCCCGCCAGGGCGTCGTGAAGCTCTGTCAGGCCAATGTCCTGCTTCATGCTCGTGAAGTGCATCGGGTATCCCGCTCGCAGGTAATTGCCGAATCGTTCGCGCGTTTCAGCTTCATCTACGAGGTCGATCTTGTTGATCACGATGCGGGCGTCGAGACCGTTGCCCTCCGCAATCACAAGAAACCTGTCGAGCATGCGCACGTGCGGCTCCGGCTTCGCGGCAGAGAAGACGATCATCACCTGGTCGACGTTGGCGGCAACGATTCGCTCGCCGTGACCCCCGCCGGGCATGCGCCGCGCGAGCTGCGACTTTCTGGGAAGAATTTCGGCGATCGCCCATGATTCGTCAGCGCCGGGCTCGAGGTTTACAGAGTCGCCGACGGTTAGTTTGAGCGAGTCGTCGAGTTTTTTCAGGCGGCCGCGCATCGGGGCTTCGATGATCTCGCCTTCGTCGGTGCGCACGCGCCACACGCCACCTGTACCGCTCAACACCATCGCGTGACGGTTCAAGCGGTGCCCTCATCGTGCATGGCTTCCCACCATGGCCGCGATGGCCCTGCACGCAGTTCGATCGCGTGATTCAGGGCGGCAAGCGCGTCGTTGAGCTGCATCGCACCAACCGCGTCGCGCACTTCGTCTTCGGTCGCGCCATAGCGCAGGTAGTCTGTCTCCACGTGTCCCATCGCGACTGGATCACCGGCGCGCCACCTGATGAACATCAGGTATCCAGCCCACGGGCGCGATGCCTCACCGGTCGTGTCAGTCATGACTTCGACGGAATATGAAGTTCCGTCTTTTCCCTCGAACGCAGGCGGCCTCGCATGGACCGCGGTGTAGCCGCCGACCGTGTTCGCATCACCCCTGGAGTGATCCGCAGGGAGGAATTGCCCCATCTAGCTGCGGCGTCTCCCGACCATCTCTTTCACGATGTTCCCGGTGATGAACGCCACGTTTGCGGGGCGCTCCGCGAGGCGGCGCATGAGGTAGGGATACCATTGGGTCCCGAACGGAACGTACACGCGCATGCGATAACCCTCGCGCACGAGCTGATCCTGGAGGTCGCGCCGCACGCCGTACAACATCTGGAACTCGAAGCTGTCGTTCCTGATGTCGTTCTCGCGGGCGAATCGTTTCGTCGCGTCGACCATGACCTCATCGTGAGTCGCGATTCCCGGATAGTGACCGTCTGTGAGCAGTGACTGCATGCAGCGGATGTACGAATCGTCGACATCCTTTTTCTCTGGATATGCCACCGTTGCCGGCTCCTTGTATGCGCCCTTGCAAAGCCGCACGCGCGCGCTCGACTGGTTCGCCTCGTTTACGTCAGTTGCCGTACGATACAGGTAGCTCTGGAGTACGATGCCTACGTTTCCGCGATACGATGGGTACAGGCGCTCGTAGAAGAGGTCGAGCGTCTTCTGCGTATAGTCGCTCGATTCCATGTCGAGTCTGACAAAGGTCTCCAGCTCGTGTGCTCGATCGAGGATCCGCTGCATATTCGATACGCACAGGTCCTCTGAGATATCGAGTCCCATAGCGGTGAGCTTGACCGACACGTTCGAGTCGAGCCGCTCGCTCCTGATCCGGTCGAGCATCTCGATGTAAGCGTTGGCCGAATCGCGCGCTTCCTTCTCGGTGCTTACGCTTTCGCCAAGGAGGTCGAGTGTCGCCGTGATGCCCTTTGCGTTGAGTTGCCTGACTGCCGCGAGTGCGGTGTCGATCGTTTCACCGGCCACGAATCTGTTTGCGAACCCCCTCGCCATTCGGTTGTGGCGAACGAAGTTGAAAACCTGAGGCTGGCTCGAGAGATAGAGCAGTGCGTTACGAAGCATGATTGTCAGTCGCTATGGGCTGGGCGGCTCACCGCCGATCTTGAAGACAGGAAAGAGTCCGCCCGGGCGGAGGTCTGCATCGAAGTAGTTCCATGTGACGAGGCCGTCGTCACTTTGTGGCTCGAGCAGGTAGACAGCGAGAATACTCAGTGGTTGCGCCATGTCGACGATGAACGATCCCGGTTCGATTTTGCGCGTCTGGCTGCGCCATTTGCCGGTGATGCGCATTTCACGGTGCCCCTGGAAAGCTCTCTGAGCAACAATCGTCGAGTCTATCGTGAACGCAAACCCGTTGCCGACGAGATCCGCACCACTGAGAGTATTGGGACCAACAACTCTTACTGTGATGCCGTGTTCGCGCAGTACACGGACAGCGGCAGTGTCTTTCGCCGCGAGGACGTATCGTTGCGGGAGCGGCACTCTGAGAGTCGGCTCAAATCTCTCGTAGACCGGCATCTTGACTGTGACGTAGCGTCCAGTTCGGCGCCGACCCTTGGGCACACCAGGCTCAGTGCGCGTCGAGTCCCCTGTTCGCTCGACAACTTCTGCGACAACCGGTACCGGATTGGGCGCCGAAACCATTCGTGAGGCAATGGGAACGGCTCGATAAATTGCCTCAGCGTCTGCTCTCGCGGGGTGTTTGTTACCGTGCCCCCCCGAGTACCAGAATCCGTCGACCGGAAGCCCCAGACTACCGGTGTGCAACAGCCCCGGCCGCTCACCGCTCATGGAAAGAATTTCAGTGACGAATGCGTACGTCGACTTGACACGCCGCTCGAACGGATCGTGTGAGTATGCTTCACTCAGGATGCTGATCCTGCCGCGAAGACCGTAGTAGTTCGTCCCGAACCGCGGCCTCGAGTCGAACGTCACCCATCCCTTCGACAACGTATCGTCCGAGATGAAATCCCCGTAATCGAAAGTCGGGAAGCCGTGGCGAGCCTGCATCCTCTGCCGCAATGTCGGCATGATCGAGTCGCGTGTATACGCGCCTAAGGGCGAAGCGGGATTCAGCGAAGGCGCATAGGTGAGCGCGTATCCGTGATAACTGCCATTGGTCGTATGGAGGTCGACGAACACATCGGGATTCCACGCATTGAACATCGCCAGCGACGCGCGCGTCTCCGGCGCCTCGGCCTTCATATAATCGCGATTGAGATCGAGACCCTGGGCGTTGGTACGAACACCGACCATCTCGGGACCGTTCTGCGACCCGCGATTCACTTCCTGGCTTGCGAACTTTTCGTTTCCGTCAGCGTTGTAGATCGGAACCGCAATCAGCACGACTGAGTCGAGTACATTCGGCTTCGCCGACGACGTCAGGTCGCGAAGCAGCGCAAGCAGCGCTTCTTTCCCCTCGACTTCGCCTGCGTGAATGTTTCCCTGGACATACACAACCGGCCGGTTCAGCGCCCGTGCCTCGGCAGGCGTCGACACACTCGGACGAGAAGCAATGACGTAGGGTATGTCACGACCCTCGTTCGTTTTCCCGATCGACCCGAACGTCAGCTCCGGTCGTCCCTTCAACGAATCGAGGAACGCAATCACTTCCGAATAACGCGATGTCTCGAGGTACCCGCTGCGCTCAGCACGGGTCAGAGGACCCGTCGTTCCAGCCTCAGACGCACCGCCGACGCGTGATCCGCTCGCACATCCTGCTGTAACGAGAACCGCCGCGGTCGCAATCGTGCGAGTCCAACAGTTGTTGGAGATCGCGATCACAGTTTCGGGTGAAACCAGTCGCCGCGACGAGCCATTGTCACCAGCAGCTCAGCGGGCTCGAAACGCCCCGGGAACCTGTCATTCAACTCCTCGAGCTGCTTCACGACTTCGGCAACCCCAAGCTGATCCATGTACCTGAACGGACCGCCACGAAAAGGCGGAAACCCGATTCCAAACACGGCGCCAATATCTCCATCACGCGGGGAACGGATCACTCCCTCGTCCAGACAACGCGCCGCTTCATTCAGCATCGGCAATATCGTACGCTGCTGGATCTCGGCGGCCGACATCTCCGCGCGCGTCTGTGACTGTCCTGATGTCGACGCAGTCACGCGCGCAGCAGGAGCGAGAAGCGTGTATACGCTCGCATCCACTTCTCCTTTCTTCCCATCCTCGTCGTATAGATAGAAACCTTTCTTCGCCTTGCGACCTAACCGGCCCGCAGCAACTACTGCCTGCATCGACGATGGCGGAGCGAACCGCTCACCGAACGCCTCATGCATGATCTTCCCGGCTTTTGATCCGACATCGAGACCAACTTCATCGACCAGCGTGATGGGACCGACAGGAAATCCGAAATCGAGCAGCGCATGGTCAACTGCATCGATCGACGCGCCCTGATCCAGCAGGCGCCCCGCTTCATTTATATATGGCGTGAGAATCCGGTTCACATAGAACCCCGGACCATCCTTCACCACGATCACCGTCTTGCCAAGCTTCTTGCCGTAGGCAACGACAGTTGCAGTAACGTCAGGATCTGTCTGCTCGGTAGTAATCACCTCGAGCAGCGGCATCTTGTGAACCGGCGAGAAGAAGTGCATGCCGAGCACTCTGTCGGGCCGCTGGGCCACCTCGGCGATCTGCGTTATCGGAATTGTGCTCGTATTCGACGCGAAGATTGCTGACGGGTGAAGCTCAGCCTCGACCTCGCGCAGCACCTCGTGCTTGACGTTGATATCCTCGAATACGGCTTCGATCACCAGGTCGACATTGCCAAATCCCGAGTAGTCGCTCGTTCCGCCAAGCAAGGCCATCGTATCTGCGAACTCGACCCTCGTGATCTGCCGCTTCACGAGCCTCTCTTTCACCACTTCGCGCACCGCCGCAAAACCCTTGGCAACGCGGCCGTGATCGGCGTCCTTCATCCGCACCAGAGTGCCCTGCTGGATTGCAACTGACGCGATCCCCGCGCCCATAAAACCAGCGCCAAGGATGCCGACTTTCTCGATTGGCATTATCTCGGGTGTTACACCCTCCGGCAACTCGACTCCTGTATCCTTTTTGAGTGCAGTAGTCGCGAAGAAGATCGAAATCAGCTGACGCGATACCTGCGTCATCGCCATCTCGCCGAAAAGACGGGACTCTTCGCGATAGCCATGGCTCGCACCACCGCTGTACCCGGCCGCCACAGCATCGATCGCAGCGAGCGGCGCCGGATAGTTCCCGCGCGTTTTTTTCATCGTTTCTTCGCGCGCCTTCTTGAGAACGACACGACGACCTGCGGGATTCTCATCAAGAAGAAAGCCCGTCACGCCACCCTTGTGACGCTCGTGCTTCCGAGTACCCTCAGCGATTTCGTTGGCCCGCTGAATTGCAATACTCTTCAGAATCGACGGATGCACGAGCTCATCAACGAGCCCGATTTTCATCGCTTTTTTTGCGCGGACGTTCTTGCCAGTGAGAATGATGTCGAGCGCCGCGCGGACGCCGATCAGTTTCGGCAACCGTTGAGTTCCACCCGCTCCCGGTATCAATCCGATCTGCACTTCGGGGAGAGCCAGCACCGTCTTGGGATGATCGGTGGCGATCCGGTAATCGGCAGCAAGCGAGAGCTCGAGAGCACCGCCCATGCACGCGCCGTGAATCGCGACGACAAGCGGAGTGCGCTGATTCTCGATGGAGTCGAGCAGCAGCTGCCCCTCTTGACTCAACCGCTGCGCCTCTTCGGATGTCTTGATCTCGAGAAACTCCTCGATGTCGGCGCCGGCGATGAAGCTGTCCTTCTTCCCGCTGATGAGAACCGCCGCGCGAACGTTGAGGTCCCGCTCGAGCCGGTCGAACAGCGCGACGAATTCATCCTTCACAGCACGGTTGAACTTGTTTACCGGCTCACCGGGAAGGTCGATCGTGATGATCGCAACCCCGCTGACGATCTCCGTGGACAGCGCGTATGGGGAGCTCACTGGTCACGCTCCACTACCATTGAGAATCCGAGACCACCCGCGGCACAAACTGTCATCAGGCCATACTGCCCGCCGCGGCGGCGCAGCTCGTTGAGCAGCGTCACCGTGATTCGCGATCCCGTTGCACCGAATGGATGCCCGATGGCGATGGACCCGCCCATCACATTGAGTTTCGACAGGTCGACTTCACCGACAGGATGCGAAAACCCCGCACGCTCGGCCCACATCTGCGACTCGAATCCACGCAGATTCGAGAGAACCTGCGCTGCGAATGCCTCGTGCATCTCCACGAGATCCATGTCGCGCAACGTCAGTCCCGCGCGCGCCAGCGCGACAGGAGCGGCAAGCACTGGTGCCTGGAGAAGCTGTTCCCCCGGATCGAGTGCGGCATACGCGTACGACTTGATATAGCCGAGCGGCTCGTACCCGAGCGACTTTGCTTTCTCTTCGCTCATGAGGAGGACGCACGCTGCGCCATCCGTGAGCGGCGAAGAATTTCCCGCAGTGACGCTTCCGTAACGGCGGTCGAATACCGGCTTCAGTCCACTAAGCAGTTCGTAGCTGGTGTCAGAGCGAATACCGTTGTCGGACGTAACCACACTTTCGTACCGCGGAGGTACATACACAGCCATTATCTCCGCTGTGAGGCGGCCATCTGCAGTCCCCGCTGCTGCCAATCGATGCGAACGGAGCGCGAGCTGATCCTGGTCCTCGCGCGAAATCCCGTTGAGCTTAGCCATCTTCTCGGCCGACTGGCCCATCGTTTCGCCGGTGGTAGGCTCGGCAATCGCGGGCGTGATAGGAACGAGATCCTTTGGACGAATCGCCGAGAGCGCCTTGACGCGGCCAGCGAGAGATTTCGCCTTTGATGCAAGCACCAACGCTTCACTCATGCCCTGCGAGTGGAGAATCGGCACGTTCGAGAGCGACTCGGCCCCACCCGCGATTGCAACATCGATGTGGCCAAGGGCAATCTGATCTGCCGCGTCGGTAATGGCCTGATTTGCGGAGGCGCAAGCGCGGCCGACAGTGTGAGCCTGCACGCCTTTCGGCATCAGCGGCATCAGCGAGATTTCGCGTGCGATGTTCGGTGCGATGACATTCGGGATTACCGTCCCGAATACGAGCGCTTCTATCTCACTGCCGCTGAGATTGGTTCGCTGGATGAGCTCAGCGACGCAAAGTTTGCCCAGGTCGATGGCGGAAATCGACTTGAAAGCCGTGCCGGCCTTTGCAAAAGGGGTACGGACGCCATCGACGATGGCGACGCGGCGACCATTTCCGAACGTGGGCATGACGGGAAGTTAGACGGAGTGAGGGTATCTTTCCAGAATGCAGCGCACCTTCTCCGCTCTCGAATCGCGGGTTTTCGACGTGCTGGTCATCGGTGGTGGTATCACCGGTGCAGGAATCGCGCGAGATGCGGCGATGCGGGGCCTGAGCGTGGCGATAGTCGAAAAAGGCGACTGGGCCAGCGGCACCTCGAGCAAGTCGTCCCGGCTGATCCACGGCGGAATCAGATATCTGGAGCGTGGCCAGATCAGGCTTGTCCGGGAATCTGTGCGGGAGCGCGAGATCCTCATGCGAATCGCCCCGCACCTGGTAAAACCGCTCGAGTTCACTTGGCCGGTCTATCGCGGCGCACGACTCCCGAAGTGGAAGCTGCGAATAGGGCTGAGCATTTACGATCTGCTCGCCGGTCCCCGACGCGTGCGGCGGCACCATTCCCTCGATATCGCCGAAACGCTGAAGAACGAGCCGAAGCTCGCCTCAAGTGGCTTGAAGGGCGGTGCGAGCTATTTCGATGCGGCCACTGATGACGCGGGGCTGACCCTCGCGACCCTGATGGCCGCAGTCGAAAAAGGTGCGATCGCTGTGAACAATGCGTTGATGGTTTCGGTGACGCAGTCGGGCGGCCGGGCCAACGGCGCCCTGGTTCAGGACATGATCGATGGGGCCGAGGCGAACGTGCGCGCAAGGACGGTGGTGAGTGCGACTGGTCCCTGGCAGGCCAGGGGCACGAAAGGCTCGCATGTCGCCGTGGCGAGAGAGAGGATCGGGAACGAGGGGGCTGTTACGCTGACAGCGCCGCAGGACGGCAGGGTGATGTTCGTGCTGCCATCCGGTGATCGAGCGGTAATCGGCACGACGGACATATACACGAACGAGTCGCCTGACAACGTCAAGGCGAGCGACGCCGAGATCGATTATCTCATCGCGGCGGCCAATCATTATTTCCCGGATGCCAGGCTGACGACGAGCGATGTTCTCGACACGTGGGCCGGAATCCGG
>JBBREF010000060.1:0-19447 GCA_038203205.1 Gemmatimonadales bacterium
TGACCTTCAAAAACTCCTGGGACTTCTAAACCTCCTTTCCCAGTGTACCTCCGGCCACGACTACCAGCGCAACGATGGCGAGAAGTTCAGCTTGAACGAGGTATGACGCAGATCCAGCCGATCACCAATGTTCGGGCATCCGCCGCGATTCTGGAAGAACACATTCATCCTGTTGTGCAGTGCCAGATCCGCGGATACCGATCCGAAACGACTGAAGAAAGACCCGCGCGCACCCGGATAAACACTCACGTCGTGATTGCAGTAAGAGACGTAATCGGGAAAGCCATACGTGCCGTGCACGTCCTCGTTCCAGCGGATCCGCCCTGCGAATGCACCGATCTGCCATGTCCGGCGCATGTAGTCGGCGGCGAGAAACTGACTCGATGCCCCAGGGCCGATCGATGCGCCTATCACCTGTCCGCGATTGGTGTAGCCCTGAATCACGCGGTTGCTCGAGTACCACGATCCCACGGGGCCGTCCCGAAATGTCGCGCTTTGCTCGAGCTGCGTAATCTCGGCCTGGAGCCGAACCGTCGCATTGCCCCACGCGGCACCGCGCCATTGCATGCCAATCGTATAACCCTGAGTGTGATTCGGTGTTCTGAGGAGCGACGCTATGCTCTTCGGCATGCGTGTGCGACCCCATTCGCCATAGACTTCCGCGCCGCTCGCCGGAAAGACCCAGCGACCAAAAAGCGTGAATAGCTGATCGCGTCCGCCTGGCACTGAGTCCTCCTGCCATACCTGATCGAGAATATCAGGATTGTCATCGGTCACGCCACGAAACACGTCACCCCAGCGCTGCGGAATCTGCTTCCACCCGTCGGCGGTCGCGTAAACCGACCGGGAGACTCCAACCGTCAGATTCGGGTCATGCTTGCTCTGCAGCGTCGCTGCAAATGCGGCGAGCGATCGCGTGTTATTGGTCTCGAGAGTATCGAAGTAGCGTGATTCTTCGAGCTTGCCGACCAGCCATCTCATCTCGATCCCGCCAAGCGGTGTCGAGATCGGCTTGCCCGTGCGAATGAACAGGTGCGGAAACCCTGGCGCGTTGTTGCTCAGCAGCATCGCGTTCCTGATCCCCGGTCCCCACCAGTTGTTCTCGTTGGAGGCTCCCGCCTCGAAGCCCTTGTGCGAGACCATGACAGTCGATTCGCCAAGATCGAAACCGTTGATGCGGCGCTCCCCGAAGCTGAGGGGATGATCGATTGGGAAAGTATAAAAATAGTATGGCAACGTGTAGCCGCGACCGATGTAGTTGAGCGGCGTCACGGGCTGGAAGTAGTTGTGTCGCTGGAGCCAGAACAGATTTTCAGATGCAATGATCTGCGGAGCGAAAGCAATCTTCGCAAACGGTGTCTCAACCCTGATTCCGGTGAGAGAGCGCGTACTGATTCCCCGCCCCGCCCATAGTGCGCTGTTGTTCTGTGAGAGCGGCATTCCGGAGTTACGAACAACAAGAAACTGCGGATCTATGAAATCCCAGACCCAGCTGCGACCATCGAGCCTGAGCGGCGGAGTCAGCGACGACGCCGAGCGCATCAGCAGCGACTGGCCCTGCCCCACACCATGCAGAAGCTGGTCAGCCCGGTAACGATCGACATCGTCTGAAGTGACGAGTGTCAGAAACGAAGAACGAAGAGACACCGCTGATACAGCCTCGCCGACCGCCGTCGAGTCTCCATTAGATACCTGCTGTGCCTGAACAACTGACGCGGCGACGGACACCAGAATTGAAAATGCCACGACAGACGCGGCGGGCGACTTCAGAATCATTCGGGCAATCTATTGAGTGGACACGACCGGAGCACCGCGAGCGCTTATTGCACGAAGCACCCTTGCAGAGGTTACAGCGAGGATCACCGCGTCGGCAGTCACTCGAACAGTCCAGGCGAGCGCAGCCCCGTTGAGTCCGTAACGGCTGATGAGCATCCACGCGAGCGGGACGTGAATCACCATTTCCACGAGACTGATTTTCGCGATGAGGTCAGGGCGCCCGAGTGCATTGATGAATCCAGACGGCACGCGAGCCAGTGCGTGGAAAAACACACCAACCGCCAGAATCCTCACCGCATCGAGAGCCTGCTCGGCGAACGTGGTGCCAAGCCAGAGCTCGAGCAGCCTCGGCCCTGCCGCGAACAGAATTACCGCAGGGCCGACCAGCATGAGCAAAAGCTTGCGGTTGGCGTGCCGGTAAACGCTGCGAATCGATTTGTCGTCTCCGACAGCGAGCATGCCGGCAACAGAGGGATACACTGCCCCCATTAGCGCGGCTGGAAGTATCAGAAGTCGCATCACTGTATCGAACGGGGCCGTGTAGTACCCGACTGCCGCAACACCAACGATTGCGGCGAGCATGAACCTGTCGAGGTAAACGAGGATCGGGCTCAGAATGTTCGATAGCGACATCCAGCCGCCGAATACGAACAATGGGCGCATCGTTTCCCAGCGGACGTGGAGATTCCACGTGTGCCCCGGCAGAATCTGCTTGATGGCGTACGCAGTTACGAAGCAGATGATCACTCGGGTCACGAGCAGCATCGCAACTATCGCCGGCAGTTTGTAGCCGGCACTTGCAGCGATCGCAGGTATCAGGAACGTCCCGACACTACTCGGGATCCTGATTGCATTACTGAGGTCGAATCGTCCGGCCGCGTCGAGAATCCCGCGAAGGCTGAGCAGCGCGACTGTCGCCGGCACCATCAGCGCGAGAATGCGAAAGACTGAGACCGCCTCATCATGCAGGTCGGCCGGGATGACGAAGACACGTTCCACGAGAACCGGAGAGATCGCGACGAGAATCGCCGCGCCAACGCTGCCTAGCAGCAGCTGGCTCAATACAGAGCCGGCGATGAGTGTCGACAGCCCCTTGTCCTGCCGAGCCAGCGCGCCCGACACCTCGCGAATCGTTGCCGCGCCAAGCCCGAGATCGAACAAGCCCGAGTACTCGAGAATTGCGAACGCGAGCGACAGAAGTCCGAACCGGGCGGCGCCGAGCTCGCTTGTCATCACCGGAACCGCAAGCAGCCCGATTACCATCGGCACTGTGAATCCGATGAGATTCAGGGCCGAGTTTCTGGCGATCGAACCTTGCTTCGTGATGCTTTTCATCGCGAGAGCTGCAACTTCGCTGCGGCAATCACTTCACCTTCCGTTGGCGCGACGAGAAAGTCGTGACCCGTCCCCGCGCCGACAACCTGTTGATTCTGCCCGTACGGCCGATGCCATACGGGATTGCCGGTCAGGAACACGGCGACGACCGGGATACCCAGCGCATCGGCAATGTGCATCGGTCCGCTGTCGTTACAGAGAACCAGCCGGCAATGCGCAAAGATTGCCATCATCTCCCGTAGTGACTTATGAAACACGGCAGCGGCCACCGGCGCTGTCGGGCCCGATTCCCCGGGTTCGGGAAACCAGATGATCCTGGCACCGTGATCTCGTGTCAGGACACCGGCAACTTGCTCGAAGCTTGACGTCTCCCATCTCCGCCGGGGATCACTCGCTCCGCCGTGCACTGCCACGATCGTGTCTCCCGATTCGATACCGGCGTCACGCAGCGTTGCCTCCGCTCTCTCGTACTCCTCAGGGGAGACGGCGAGAAAGGGTTCCAGCCCTTCTCCTCCCTCAACCGGATCCACTGCGCCACCCAGCGGTTCCATCAACTTCAGCCAGTCATCGACGCGATGAAGTTTGTCGGGATCGGCAGCGACAGCATCGGTGAGCAGAAACGCACCGCCACCGAAATCGTATCCGATTCGCCTCGGCGCCCCGGTCAGCCAGGTCACGACGTTACTGCGAAAATCCATCCGGGCGTCGATGGTGAGGTCGAACTTCCGCTTGCGGAGATCACCAATGAGCTCACGCAGGGCAGCAATATCATAGCGGCCCGGATGGTATTTCGCGCTCTTCGCAGTCCACGGCAGGTCGTATATGACTACATCGTCGGCGAGACCACTGTGCCTGAGCAGTTCCTCAGCATGCGCGCGGCCGAGCACGGTGATCCGCGCTTCCGGAAAGCGGCGGCGTACCGCACGCAGTATTGGAGTCGCGAGGACAACATCGCCAATGTACCAGGGCTCCATCACGAGCACGTTTCGGATCGGCGTCTGCGGCTGCTTGCGCGCCTCGGTGAGTTTGCGTGCTGGCCACAATAAGGCATCGATCAAACGAAACGTCGCAACCTTGCCGCGCGTGACCCTCCATGTCTGGGCCATTCCTATCTCATCGGGCAGCTACTTCGCGAAACAGGGAGTCATACTGCGACGCGATCTTCTCCCACGTGTAATTCGCAAGGATCCGTTCGGGTCCTTTCCTGCGCAGCGCATCCACCCGACCCGGATCAGATTCGATGTCGCGCAACATTGCAGCGAGGACGCCCACGTCGGGCGGAAAAAACATTCCGCCATCGGCGAGGACCTCGCGATTGAAGACGGTATCGAGGGCCAGGACACAATTGCTGTATCCCATCGCCTTGAGGAGTGATGGATTCGTGCCGCCGACAGAATGGCCGTGAAGATATGCAAAACAGTTGCAGTGAAGCTCGCGAATAATTTCCTGATTGTTGATGTGGCCGGTCAGTATGACACGGTCACCAACCATTGCTCGCAGCTTCGCATGGAACGGGCTGTCATAGTTGGCGCCCCCAACAATCAGCAACTTCTTCTCCGAGCCGGACTCAAGAAAAGCCTCGGCGATCAGGTCTGCATGATTCTCCGGTATCAACCTGCTCGCGATCAGGTAGTATCCGCGTGGCTCGATTCCGAACTCACTAATGAGCGACGGATTCCCGGAGTTCGCGACGTAGGCACCGTACGCGATCATCGTCGTGTCCTTCGAGAATTCCCGCAGGTAGAACTCGCGCATCGCATCCGCATCTGTCACCAGCTCGGTGCAGAATCTCACGGCCGACCTCGCCGCCGACCGGAAATAGAGTCTGGCAACCAGACCCCACTTCGCTCGCGTCCAGTCGAGCCCGTTTACGTTCATAACGACTTTGTGGCCGAAAAGCCGGCACAACGCAGCGTGATGACCCATGCCTACGTTAACGAAAAAGAAGATGTCGTAGCGACCTGTCGTAAGAGCGTGCACCACGGCCATGAACGTCGAAATCACTCCCGAGAAGTTCTTGCCGCCGGGTGACGGTACGTAGATCAGGCGAACGCCCTTGTACTCGGGGACACGCATCGCTTCGGGGAACGAGCCGCGGCGACAATACATGACCACGTCATGCCCCATCTCCGCAAGTCTCGGAGCGATTTCACCAAAGCCCGTCTCGAAGCCCGTGAAGTGAAGATTGGGCATTGTCATTCCGTAGAGCCCGAGCATGCCGATGCGGAGCTTGCGGGGCCGCGACGAATCTGCTGTCACTGGCGGGCGAATCTTCGGTTGTGAGGACGTTCCTACTGTACCGGCCGCCCAAGCCGGACAAACTCACGCACCTGGGCATAGATCGCCGCATCCTTAATGAGGTCGGCGTTCGGCATACACGCGCTGATGTAGTTCGCGGCATCCCAGACAGCAACGCTCTCGCGCGGCACAACGACTTCATCACATGGACTCCGCCACGTTGCATATCGCGCCGGAGGTGGCCCCTCAACTACCGCGTTCAATGCCTCGATGAACGATGACTCGGTGTCCATCTCCTGACAGGGGATGAGCGTGCAGCGCGTGAGCGCGCGCTCGGTACCGTGATTCGGGCCGCCGATCGATACCCACGCATCGACGTACGGCAATCCATCGAAATGCCTTATGTAAAAGCGCGAAGACAGGCTCCCCATTTCGTGGGAGACGATGTCGACTTTCTTGGCGCCTGTCTTCTCGATTATGTATTTGACGTTGTTTCGTATCGCCTGCGCGTTGGCAGCGTTCGTCACCGTTGAGCTGTACCTGAACGCGAACAACTCGGTCCCGTCGCGCCATCCATCTGCGACGAAACGCGCGCGCATCGCGTCGAAATCATCAGGCGAGCCGTTGAGTCCGTGAACGAACAGGACCGGGTCGTAATTGAGCGTGCCGGCCTGACCAGGCCCCGTTGAATCGTCGCAAGAGACAGCGAAAAGAAGCGCCAGGGGCAGCGCGAGCTTCCTCATCATTTCAGAGGAGGCGGGCTGTCCACGTCTCCGGCACGAGCGGCGACTCGATCTCGATCGGAAGATGATACGTGAAAGGCTTCGTTCCGTGTGCAGAGATCCAGTCGATGATGCTCTGAAGTCCGTCGCGCAGGTTGACTGTGGTGCGATAGTCGAGAAGGCGTCGCGCCTTGTCAGCCGAGCATGTTGCATAGCGAACCTCGCGCGGCCGGTCAGGGACGTAGATGGGATCGAGGTCGAAATCGAGAAGCCCGGCGATAATCTCGGCCAGCTCCTTGATCGATACGTATTCCTCATCAGGTCCGATGTTGATCACCTCGCCCGACAATCCGTCCTGTGTACCCATCTTGATCAGCGGATTCACGCAATCCTGCACGAACGAAAAGCAGCGCTTCTGGCCGCCGTCACCGTAGATCACCGGCTGCTTGCCCTGCAGCATCCGGTTGATCATGATGCTCGCGACGTTCCGATACGGATCGTCGTACTTCTGCTTCGGTCCGATGATGTTGTGCGGAACGGCAATGACGTACTCGATCCCGTGAAGCTCGCAAACATTCTTCACGAGCAGCTCGGCCGCCATCTTGGCGATACCGTATGGGTCGACAGGATTGAGGGGCTGGTCCTCGACGAAAGGCACCGGTCCGTTCCCGTACCGCGCCATGCTCGAGCAGTTAACGAATCTCTTGACGTCGTTCGTGGCTGCCGCAGCAAGAATCCCGGCCGTATTCTGAAAGACGTGCTGCGCGATCAGCGCTGGTGAAAATACGCTGAGCCCTTCGGTCGCGATTGCCGCGCAGTGATAGATGACATCGGTGCCCTTCGTAAGCCGCTTCATCGTGGCGACGTCACCGCAGTCGGCCTGCTCGAACTCGATTCCCTCCGGGAGATTCTGGAGGTCGCCGCCGATCATGTTGTCGCATCCGGAGACCTGATGGTTCCCCTGGACGAACGAATCAGCGAGATGACTTCCGAGAAACCCTGCAGCCCCGGTTACAAAAACTTTCAAACCTTCCTCCAGACGGCTGTTTCAGCCCGCTCGTATACCTGATATAAGTGAGCCCGCGGATATCGCGGGCAACCCTGTAATTTCGCTGATTTGACGAGGCAAATCCACAGCGCGGTCCAGTTTACAGATGATTCGCTAACTGCATTGCGTGCTGTTAGCGGTTAGCAGCACCAGCTCGCAGCTATTAGCCGAGCTTCGAGCTAGCCCGTAGTTCCGGCAGGGGGCTGCTAACAGCTATCGGCTAGTGCTGCTAAGAGCTAAAAGCCTCCCCCGTCGTTCAGTATGCCCCCGTCCTCCTCACAACTGCTGGCAACGTCCGGAACATGATGCTGAGATCCAGCCAGGGTGACCACTGCTCGATGTACTGACGATCGAGGTACACAACATCCTCGAAGTCGACAACAGAGCTGCGCCCGCTCACCTGCCACAATCCTGTGATGCCAGGCTTTGCGTCGAGACGACGGAAGTGGTGATCCTGATAACTTGCGAAATCAGCCTCGAAGAACGGACGCGGGCCGACGAGCGACATGTCGCCCATCAACACGTTCCAGAATTGCGGAAGCTCGTCAAGACTCCAGCGACGCAGGAGCGCGCCGAGGCGTGTTACGCGAGGATCTTCAGGGATCTTGAACAGGCGGGAATCACCTGAGTGATTCAGGTGCGACAGCGTGTGCTTTTCCGCATCTGCACCCACTCGCATCGTGCGGAACTTGAGCATCCTGAATCGTCTGCCGCCAAGACCGGCGCGATCCTGCGAGAAGAAGACAGGGCCCGGAGAATCGAGTTTGACGGCAATCCCGATCAGCACGAGCACGGGCGTGAGCAGAACTAGCCCGACGGCCGCGCCGATCAGGTCGACGACGCGCTTGATGATCACGGCGGAGGCCTTGAGCACCGGTGCGCCAAGCTCGAAGAACGGCTGGTCCTGATGCCACACGAGAGCTGGTCGAACGCCGGCAATCTTCACCGCTCGCGCGGGATAGAGCAGCTGGCATCCTGCCGCCAGGCTCGCCTCCCTGACATTCATGATCTGCTGGTCATTGAGGTGCTGGCAGACGACGATCGCCTCGACATGATGTGCGTCGATGATCTCCGGCAGGTCGCGAATGGTGCCCAGCGCACCGTCAACCTTGACGCGCCCGATCGGGACGTAGCCGGCAAGTGAGTAGTCACCGCCCGCTGCGATCACTGCACGCTCGAGATGCATGCTCGTATCGCTGCGATCGGTGATGAGAACGGCGGGTGCGGCGCCCTTGGCACCAGGCCACACACTTGTGAGAAACCGCTCAGTCACCAGCCGCTCGGCCATGAGGACGAGACCGGTCAGCGAGCCTGCGACCAGGTAAACCACAACGGCGTCGACCAAATCGCCGGCCCTGATCAAACCCCAGAGCAAGACCGCCGCGGCGAGGAACGAGGCGGCAAGCAGCCGCAACCTCCCGTTAAGTCTCCGGTGCCGGCTGTAATTGCCTGTGATTGCCAGACTTGCGACGACCGCGAGGGCGAAATTCACTCCCGTCCAGTAACCTGCGGCAACAGCGTGGGCGATAGCCGTGGCGAGGCCATTATTGAGAAGGGCACTCTCTGCCGCGACCGCGGAAATCATCGAGCAGACGGCGATCGCCGCCAAATCGCCGACGAGCAGCACGCTCAGTCTCGTTGCAATTCTGGCAGTATGGCGCCTGACCGACACAGGGCGCCTCTCGCGCAGCCGCGACCGCACCCTGAGAGGGGACGTTCCATACGCGGCCGGAGCCAGATTCCCGCGGCTCGATGTAAGCCGAAGGTGGTGATGATCTGCTAGGGAAGACCTTTTTGCCATCAGGCAGGGCTGTTCATTGAAATTGCACCAACTCGGACGGGCCTTCCCCGCCCCTGCTTCCGCGTCGGCAAGTTACTGGCCAGCATCAATTTACGTAGTCGAGCGTCCCCTCGCGACAGTTGGTTTGTGATTACCCCTGACTTCGAGGTATCCGCCCCTCTTTCTGAACACATGTAAGGCCTGAAACCCCTAGATTGTGAGACGCCCCGCTGCCATACGGACCACCACCGGCACCATTCGCAACCTGTAATCAGGCCCAGATGACAATCGAGCCAGGCCTACCCGCCATAAACGCTCCCTGATGCGGGTTCAGCTCGCGTGGACCATGCTCACGGAAATCCTCGTAACGATCTCGGGGATCCTCCTCCTGAAACTGGCTGCCTCGATGCTTGGCCCGCACGGTTTCGGCGAATACGCGCTCAGTCGCCGCGCGGTAGGACTACTCTACCTGCCGCTGGTGATGGGGCTCGGTATCGCCGCCCCGCGTTACATCGCAATCGCAAAGGCCGGGGCAATTGCCGGCTACTCGGCAGCCGGCTTCGCGACAGCGACGCTGACCGTTGGCCTGGTGCCACCGATGATCGTCGTGGTCCTGTTCAACCTCTTCCCGTCAGTGGCATCGACGATCCTTTTCGGGAGCAGCGACCTCGCTTCCCTGGTTCCGCCTGCGACGATCGCTCTGGCTGGTATCACTCTGCACAGCATGGTCTACGCGGTTTACCGGGGCCGTTCGGAGATGGGGATCGCCAATCTCATGCAGCTCGTCAACCTCGGAATAATTCCAGTCAGCGTTTTCGCCATTGGGGAGCCAACTGCCGCCACGGTTCTCGCTGCGACTGGAATCGCGTGGATCGCGGTCAGCAGTGTCGCCCTCGCACATGTTCTTTTCCGTGACAGGGCGGAATGGGCGGGCACGGCCACTATGCGGAAGCATCTCGACTTGCTGTTGCGGTTCGGGCTTCCTCGCGTTCCCGGGGAGTTCGCTCTTGTTGGACTGTTCGCGGTGCCTGCGCTCATTGCGGTTCGAACACACGGCGTCGTTGCTGCCGGGCAGTTCTCCGCAGCGCTTTCCGTACTTACGATGTTGTCTGGAGCGTTTGCACCAGTGAGCCTCGTCCTGCTTCCACGCGCGAGCGCCCAGGCAGCGACAGGAGATATCGCCGGGCTCCGCAAGCTGGTACTGAAGATCCTCGCTGGCGGTATATTGCTCGCGACCGCAGGCGTGGTCGTCGGGGAGCTCGTGATCGGCCCGTTCATCGAGTGGTACTTCGGGCCCGCTTTCGTCTCCGCGATCCCCATTTTCCGCGCCTGCCTGATCGGCGCAATTCCGTACGCAGTCTACATTCTCATGCGCAGCATACTCGACGCTCTGGATGTAAAAGCTCTCAACAGCCGCAATCTCCTCGTGACCCTGACCGTCGTGGTGGGTCTGTGCATCATCAACACGTCTCTTCTATGGATGTCGTTCTCACTCGTTCTTTCGCTCACGCTCCTCGGCGCCTTGACGCTACGCGATACCTTGTCACGCCTGCGCACTCCGCGCGATGCAGAGCCCGTCGCCCTACCCTCCTGAGCGTCGCATGAACCGAAAAGGGATCATCCTCGCCGGCGGAGCGGGCACACGACTCTGGCCATCGACGCGAGTAGTCTGCAAGCAGCTGATTCCGATCTACGACAAGCCGATGATCTATTATCCGCTGAGCACGCTGATACTGGCGGGCATCAGGGAGATTCTCATCATCAGCACGCCGACTGACACTCCGCGTTTTCGCGACCTCCTCGGCGATGGATCGAACCTGGGGATCGAGCTGACGTACGCAGTGCAGGAGAAGCCCGAAGGTCTCGCTCAGGCTTTTATCATCGGCGCAGATTTTCTTGGTGACAGCCCCGCCGCCCTCGTACTCGGCGACAACATCTTCTTCGGGCACGGATTGCCCGAGCAGTTGCAGCGGGCGTCGACGAGCACAAACGGCGCGACGATCTTTGCATACCACGTAAAGGATCCGGAACGGTACGGCGTAGTCGATTTCGACGCTGAGGGTCGCGCCCGCAGCCTGGAAGAAAAACCGACGAGCCCGAAGTCATCGTATGCGGTGGTCGGACTCTATTTCTACGACAATGATGTAGTCGAGACTGCGCGGGGCCTTGCGCCCTCGTCGCGGGGCGAGCTCGAGATCACCGATCTCAACAAACGCTACCTCGAACGTGGTGCGTTGCGCGTCGAGACGTTTGGCAGAGGCATGGCATGGCTCGACACGGGTACTCATGAGGCCCTGCTCGCCGCTTCGAACTTCGTTTCGGTCGTCGAGGAGAGACAGGGATTGAAGATCGGCTCGATCGAGGAGGCGGCATTCCGTATGGGTTACATCGACGCAGCGCGGCTCGAAGATCTCGCTGCGCGCATGGGATCGTCGAGATATGGGGAGTATTTGCGCAGCCTGCCGGATTCGGTAACACCAGCGCAATGAAACTTCTGGAAACCGGTCTCGACGGGGTTCTGATACTCGAGCCGCGTGTCTTCAGTGATGACCGCGGTTTCTTCATCGAGACCTACAACGCTGGCAAACTGGCCGGAACGCCCCTCGACACTTCGTTTCGCCAGGACAATCACAGCCGCTCGACCGCCGGTGTCGTGAGAGGTCTGCACTATCAGCTGAATGAGCCGCAGGGCAAGCTCGTGCACGTTGCGCGCGGAAGGATTCTCGACGTCGCAGTCGACATACGAGTCGGGTCACCGTCGTTTGGCCGCTGGACATCTGCTGAGCTCAGCGACGAGAATCTTCGCTCACTCTGGATTCCGCCCGGGTTTGCGCACGGCTTCTGTGTTCTGTCAGATGTGGCAGACGTTATCTACAAGTGCACCACTCTTTACGACCCGGCTGACGATCGTGGTGTTGCGTGGAACGATCCCCAGATCGGAATCGAATGGCCGGCGGTAAACCCGATCATCTCCGCAAAGGACATGAAGTGGGACGTCCTCTCGGGGAAGCGGAGTGATCTTCCGCGCTACGAATGAGTGATGTGGTGATAGTGGGAGCGGGCGGAATGACGGGTTGGGAGCTGATGCAGCGCGCATCTGGTCACGGATTCGACGCCAGGGGGTTTGCCCGTGCCGAGCTCGACGTTGGAGACAGTGACGCAGTATCGCGCGCGATCGACGCCGAACGCCCACGCGTCGTCATCAACGCAGCGGCGTACACCGCTGTCGACAAAGCGGAGAGCGAGCCTGATGCTGCCATGCGTGTGAATGCCGATGGTGCTCGAAATGTCGCGCGCGCGGCGGCAGCAGTTGGCGCAAGCGTCGTCCATATCTCGACTGACTACGTATTCGACGGCAAGTCCGATATGCCGTACATGCCTGACCACCAGGTTCACCCGCTCGGGATTTACGGTGAGTCGAAGCTCGCAGGTGAGGATGCCGTTCGATCCGAGGCAGCCGCGCACGCGATTGTTCGTACATCGTGGGTGTTTAGTCATCGCGGGCGCAACTTCGTGCGTACGATGACCGAGCGGGGCAAAGCCGGTCAGCCACTGAGAGTCGTCAACGATCAATACGGGAATCCAACCTGCGCGGCCGACCTGGCAGACGCGCTGCTGGTTGTCGCAGCTGCAATATCGAGGAGCGAAACCCTCAGGGGCACGTGGCACTTTACGAATGCCGGGTCGACAACGTGGTACGAGTTTGCTCGCGCAATTTTCGACTGCGCGGGAATTCAGGCCGCGGTTGAACCGATTCCGACGAGGCAGTTTCCTACGGCAGCCGTACGACCTGCGTATTCGATACTCGACACCGGTTCATTTACCGCAACATTCGGAGTGACTCCGAGACACTGGAGTGAGCCACTTCGTGAAACACTGGAGCATTTGAATTGAAAGGCACAAAACACATCCCGCGCGAGATCCTCGTCACAGGGGGCGCCGGATTCATCGGCGCCAACTTCGTCGAGCACATTCTCGCGGAGGATGGTGGCGTCAGCGTCACTACGCTGGATGCACTCACCTATGCCGGATCGAGGGAGAATCTCGCCAGGGTGATGGACAATCCTCGGCACCATTTCGTCGAGGGAGATATCACCGATGCTGCCCTGGTCGGTCGACTTCTGGCCGAGCGTCAGATCGGAACCATCGTTCACTTCGCGGCAGAGTCGCACGTTGACAGGTCGATAACCGGGCCGGGCGCGTTCATTACGACCAACGTCGTGGGGACCTTCACCCTCCTCGAGGCCGCGCGGGCGGCATGGAACGGGAAGAACGATGTGCGGTTCCATCACGTCTCGACCGACGAAGTTTTCGGGAGCCTTGGCGAGTCGGATCCTCCGTTCAGTGAGTTCACTCCGTATTCGCCCAATTCACCGTACTCGGCGAGCAAGGCCGGCTCCGACCACCTCGCACGCGCTTATTACCACACATACGGGCTACCAGTCACGATCACGAACTGCTCGAACAACTACGGCCCGTATCAGCACGCTGAGAAGTTCATTCCAACGGTGATCCGTTCAGCGCTGGCCGAAAAGCCGATTCCGATTTACGGCGCGGGGCAGAATATTCGCGACTGGCTGTATGTTGGCGATCATTGCAAGGCCATCGACATCGTGCTGCGTGAGGGCCGGACGGGTGAGACGTATCTCGTCGGTGGCCGGAGTGAACGGCGCAACATCGAGATTGCCGGTGAGATCTGCGCGCTTCTCGACAAGCTCGTGCCGCGGAAAGAAGGCAGATACGCCGATCTTCTAACGAGTGTGACCGACAGGCTTGGCCACGACTTCAGGTATGCGATCGACAGCTCACGAATCGAGCACGAGCTGTCGTGGAAACCGTCTGAGACCTTCGATTCAGGAATCCGCAGAACTGTGAAATGGTATCTCGATAATCCTTCACATCTCGCGCGTCACGCCTGATGGCAAACTGGGCCGCGCTTTCACTCTCGCTCGTGCTCATCACGTGGGCTGGATCGATGCGCGCGCTCACAGGCACGTGGCTGAACCCAGCGGCCTTCTATTCATTGTGGTGGTGCTTCGCCGGGATACTGCCCCTTGTACTCGCGCCCAACGAACCAGTGGGCGCAAACGTCATGATATGGCTCATCGCCTCGAGCATCGTGGTGGCGGCGGGGGCGGCAGTCGGCAACTGGGGGTTCAAGACCCGCACGCTGGCCGTGGCTGACGCACCGTCGATCATTGAGGTGAAAGTCTTCACTCTCGCGCTGATCACTGCACTCTCGCTTGGACTCGGCTCGAGCATTTCCTTCATCGCCGCATCGGGGATACCGCTTTCGGATGTGCTGCAGATCGACAAGCTGGTGGTCGTGTCGAACCAGATGTACTTCCAGCGTTATGCGGAAACCGGGGCTCCCGCGCCGCCTGCGGTAAGTCAGGCGCTCCTTCCATTCGTGTATTTTGCGCCGGCACTTGGCGGCGTCATGTTCGTGATCGGCCGGAGCTACCGTCATAAGTTGCTCGCGCTTGGCTCGCTTGCACCTGCCATTGCGGTGACCGTTCTGCAAACAACGAAGGCAGCGCTGCTGTTCGGATTCGTGCTGTGGTTCTCCTGCTACTTTGCCGCACGACTGAGAATGGGCAAAGTGGCGGTATTCACGCGCTCACACATAGCTGCCGCGGCGCTCGTCGGCGGCGTCGTAGTGGTCTTCTTTTTTGCCGTGGGACTCGCACGGCTCGCATCTACGGACGTATCGCTGCTGAATGTCGTCATGGTCAAGCTGGTCACGTCAGCATTCGGCCATATGACCGTCTTCTCGCAATGGCTCGCAGAATACACGACGACCGACTTCAACCCGTCGCTTGGCAAGATCACATTCGCCGGCCCGCTCGAGATGATTGGCTTGAGCCAGAGGATCCCGGGTCTGTTCGACTCGATAATAGACCTCGTGGCCGGAGAGACCAGCAACATCTTTACCGGGTTCAGACCCCTGATCCAGGATTTCGGTATCCCCGCAGCTTTACTCATACTCGGACTCGTTGGGTTCGTTGGCGGGCTCGGCTTCAGGCTGGTTGCGGCAGGAAGGTGGAGTGCAGTTCCGCTTCTGCTAATTGCCTACGTAACAATTTTCTGGAGTCCGATCACCTGGTTCTGGATCTACAACAGCCTGACGGTTTCGGTGTTTGCCGTGGGGTTTCTGGTACTGTTCGTTCGCGTTTGGAGAGGGCTTGTGTCGGGCTCGAGCTTGACGCGACCCCGCGCGGCCATTGATTCCATCTCTTCCTGAAGGGAAAACCTTGAGCACACAAGCAGCTCGTCCGGTAGTTGAGGACGGTATTGACTCACTTGCGTTCCTGACGCCACTCGTTGAGAAGCGGCGGCAGATTGCAGCGTTCGTGATTCTTGTTTCAGTCGCTGTCGGCGTGTTCAGCTACCTCATGCCACGCAAGTTCAAGGCTGAGTTGTCGGTTACTCCGGTTGTAAGCAACCGCTCCTCACCCGCACTTGGGGGTATCGCTGCGCTCGCAGGTGCGACTCTTCAGCAGGGGTACCAGCTCACGCCTGCGCGGATGGTGGAGCTGATCAGGTCGCGACGTGTGCTTGCGGGCGTCGGTATGTCGCACGTTGCCGGTTCCTCGGGCGCAACGGTGATCGAACGGCTTCTCGGCGAGGAGTACACGAGAAACGATCCGGAAGAAGTCGAGAAACATCTCGAGCGCTTGCTCACGGTAGGCACGAACAAGGAAACCGGGACGCTCAGCATCAGCGTTGCCCATCGCGACAGCGGACTGGCGCGTATCATCGCCTCGCGCACGATGGACAGCGCGAGCCAGATATTCGTTCGGACCTCCAAGGCACAGGCGGTGCAACTGCGGGTCGCGCAGGAAGCGCGGGTCGTGATGGCGAAGAATCAGCTCGCGAGCGCTGAAGACCGGCTCCGCCAGTTCAATTTCTCGAACCGCGCGACGCCAGCGTTCTCCCAGGCGAGCGTCGAGCGTGGGCGGATCATGCGCGAGATCCAGATCGCGGAACAGGTTTATAACCAGGCCGCTACGGATCAGGAAACCGCGTTCGCGCGGGAGCTCGAGGCGACGCCGACGGTCGTCGTGCACGACCCGCTGCCGGATGTCCTGTCAAAAGTCCGCAAGCGGGTGATCATGAAAACCTTGATAGCGTTTCTCGTCAGCCTTTCGCTCGCCTGTGCCGCGGTCATCATCGCCGAGATCTACCGTCGTCGGTTGTCCCGCCAGGACGATGAGAGTATTCGGTTTCGCCAGGCTGTGTCTACGCTCCCGCGCTTTCGTCGGTCTCGCGTCAAGGGGTAGGCATGGTGGTTGGTGTGAGAGCGGTGTGCTTCACAGCGGACAGTTAGAGGTTTGAAATCGGATTGGATATCAAGTCGACGCGTGCCGGCGGTCGGACAGTCTTTCGAATTGATATCCAATCCGATCTCAAACCGTAACTGTCCGCTGTGAAGCACACCGCTCTCACACCTGCGCACGCACTCAACTCACCCGCTGCGGACAACCTCGAGATAACGCCGCGTAACCGACACGCCGGCTTCGTCATGTGTTAGTCGCTGCAACGCGAGCTTGGCCGAAAACATCGTGATGAGTGAAGCGCGAAAGGCACGATAGGAAGCAGGGCCACGCGATGTGCGGAAGAAGTACATCGCACCCTTGAGATACTCGGGGAGGTGGTTCGTGCTGCCGTCGCCGACAGTCTGGCTCCCGTAGTGAATCACTTCGGCTTCCGGATTGAACACCACCTTCCAGCCGCGGTCGTGAAAACGGCGGTGCCACTCGGTTTCTTCCGCGCCGACGAGCGCGACCTCCACCATCGGGCCCACGTCGCGAACCGCTTCCATTCGCATCGCCACGCAGGCGCCGCGGAACGTGTCGACCTCGACAATCCTGTCGTGCGCCCAGTAGCGGGACGACCCCTGTTTCGAGCGCAGCACCGGCGACGCGATGCGCATCAGCGCATTCGTGACAGCCATCTCGCGCAAGCCGGAATGCGCGACCAGGATCTGTGGCATCGACGGGAAGCCATAAGTCGACGGCTGAAGCGACCCGTCAGGGTTGAGCAGTTTCGGGCTGACGACCGCAGCGCGTGCGTTCGCGGGCGCGTCCATGTAGCCTGTGATCACGTTCACCGCACCCGGCAAAAGCACCAGGTCGTCGTTCAGCAGCCACACGTAGCGGGCCGTCGAGCGCGCCAGCACCATATTGTGATTCGCCGCGAAACCTTTTGGTGACGCGTTCTCGATGATCTGCGTTTCGGGGAACGAGGCCCTCACACGGTCCGAGAGGCCGTCGCCTGCGCGGTTGCAAACGACTGTTGTGGTCGAGCTGTAGCGGGAACCGCGCATTGTCTCGACGATGGACGCGAGACACCCGAACAGCAGCGATTCGTTAGATCCGCTCACTATCGAGAACTCGATGTCCGGGCCGGGTATCCCCGCTGCAGTTTCCGTCATGGCGGAGGTAAGTGTAATCGCATCCCATTGATAACGCGCACTTTCCCCGATAGCCTACCACCCTCACGCCGATCCACGCCGCCGCAATGAATCCAGAGAACACCTCGGTCTCCATTCTCATCCCCTGCTATCAGGAGCGGAATTTCATCCGCCCCTGTCTGGAGTCGGTGCTTGGATTCGAAGTATCCGACGGGACGGAGATCGAGGTCATCGTGCTCGACGGAATGTCGATAGACGGCACGCGCGACATCGTTGACGAGATCGCCAGGGCCGACCCGCGGGTTAGGCTCGTTGATAATCCGAAGCGGAACCAGTCGCCCGGCCTCAACGTCGGAATCGGCCTCGCAAGGGGCGATTACATCGTGCGGCTCGACGCGCATTCAGTTTATCCGAAGAACTATCTCGCGTTGACCCTGGCGACAGCCATGCGGACCGGTGCCGACAACACCGGCGGTGTCGTTGCGACTTTGAAGCGCGGCGAGGGATATCAGGCTGCGCTCGTACAGGCGATCACCACTCACAAGTTCGGCGTTGGTGATTCCGGTTTCCGGACCGATGCCTCCGAGGGATCCGTGGACACGGTGCCGTATGGAAGCTTCAAGCGCGACGTGTTTGCGAAAGTCGGGTTCTTCGACGAGCGTCTGCTGCGCGCGCAGGATTACGAGATGAACCGGCGAATCATCGCGGCCGGCGGAACAGTCTGGATGAATCCCGAGATCCGGGTTCATTACTTCCAGCAACCCGATTTGCCTTCGTTCATCAGGAAGCAGGTAGTTCACGAAGCACCGTACAACGCATACCTGTGGTATCTCGCGCCATACGCATTTACGCCAAGGCATGCGATTACCGGCGTTTTTGCAGCGGGATTCCTGCTGGGGTTGGCGATGTCACCACTCTCGACGTTCGTGCGATGGGCGTTCGCAATGGTGATGATCCTCTACTTCACGCTGGCGATCATTTCAGGAATTCAGCAGGCGATCAGGTATCGTGAGCCGCGCCACGTGATCTTCGCGCCGATCGGTTTTTTCCTGTACCACTTCCTTCACGGTGTCGGCGTGCTCTTCGGCCTGGTGCGCCTCGCGACCGGCACGGCTCCTGTTCAGGGTAAGCCTGAGCCGTGGGCTGGCGCGGGCCGCTTCAGGGCGTGGCCGCGGTCTTCCGGAGCAGCGTAGTCGTCTGTCCGGCGAGCGGCGGGACGAGTCCCTGGACGACGAAATAGAGACTGGGCAAAACACGCGACAGAAACCTCCCCACCGGAGGTATTAACGCGCCACGCTCGACCGTCACCACCTCAGTCTGGCGTCCGGCATCGAAAAGCTGCCGCATTCGATTATTCGACAGCCCGCGAAAGTCCGGGTTACCGGGCTTCCCGTAGCGCCAGTCGACCAGCATCAGGTGTCCGCCGGGCCGCGTGACCCTCAACATTTCCGCTGCGATCGCTCCCGCCACCGCTTCGTCCGGAATCATCACGAACATCGTCGATTCGATGACGAGGTCGAACGATTCATCGGCAAATGGGAGCTCGCGCGCATCACCGCCCCTGAAATCAACGTTTGGCACGCGCTGCTTTGCCATCGTGATGCGCTCAGCTTCAATGTCGACCCCGAAAAGATTGGCGGGGTCGAAGCCGAGCTTTATGAACGAGATCAGGCTCGACCCGGTGCCGCAGCCAACGTCAAGAATGCGGGCCGAACTGCGATCCAGAGGGATTTTTCCGAGGGCGCGGATGTTTGCCTTTTCGAAGGCGAGGCTCTGGAATAGCACCCCGGGGTTGCTGAGCATGTCGTTACGGTCATCGCCCTGAGCCTGGTAATAGCGCTCGTAAATTCCCCGGTTCGCCTCCTCAACGGGATCTTCTGCTGGCATGACGGAAGTTGGGCTGAACCGCCGACGAGGTCAACGACCTTCACGACGGACCAGCCGCTTTTGGCAATTAGCAACACCAGCCCTTAGCTCGTCAGCCACGGAGAACTGCGCGCTATAGTCTGGTCCAGAGCCCGGGATGGAATTGCTAACGAGCTAGTGGCTGGTGTTGCTAACTGCTAACAGCCTCCTGGCGTCAAAGTCCATGACTGGCATCTCCCCCTCCAAATGCGATAAATTGCTTCCTG
>JBBREF010000061.1:0-19352 GCA_038203205.1 Gemmatimonadales bacterium
GCGCGCCCGTCGAGCAACTGCCACTCCTGGGCGTCGGTGTCACGCGGAACAAACAGCACTGCTGATGCAATCAGCAGCGCCGAAACTACGGAACCAGATCCCTTCATCGCCGCCTCGGTTTTGTGGGGTTCCCGGGATGCAAAAATCGAAGAGAGAACTTAAGCCCGAACGGGGTCGGCCGCGAATTGACGAGCGTTGGGGCCAGATCAATCAGTGATGTTCCTGCGGATGGCGCGGTTTTTGTTTCTCCATGTGCAATGCTGCGGTCTGAACCATGCGCAGTTGCATTGGCATACCCAATGAGGGGCTTAATCTGACAAGCACGGCGTGACGTCAAACGAGGGACCACCGCAGCCTCGGATGCTGGGAGACCACTACCGGATCAAACGGGAGATCGGTCAGGGTGGAATGGCGAGCGTGTATCTGTGCGTTGACATACGAACCGAGGAGCATGTCGCCGTAAAAGTCCTGCGTCCAGAGCTCGCAGGAATCGTCACCCGGGAACGTTTTTTTCGCGAGATCGCGTTCGCCTCCGAGCTCGATCATCCTCGCATCCCCCGTGTCATTGAATCAGGAATTTCAGGCGAGCTCCCTTTCTACTCGATGGAGTTCGTCGAAGGAGAATCGCTCCGGGACCGGCTTCGTCGGGAACCGCAGATTCCGGTAGCGGAGGCCGTGCGCATCGCGACAGAGATCGCGAAGCCGATGAGCTACGCGCACGCGCGCGGACTCGTTCACCGTGACATAAAACCAGAAAACATTCTCCTCCGCGGCGACGACGTATTCGTGCTCGACTTCGGTGTTGCCAGGGCGATTGAAGGAGCCGCTGGCGAGCGTTTGACGCGAACCGGAATCGCCCTTGGCACCCCCGCCTACATGAGCCCGGAGCAGCTGACGGCCGATCGCGATCTCGATTACCGAAGCGACGTTTTCTCCTTCGGCTGTGTCGTTTACGAGATGCTGGCCGGAACACCCCCATTCGGCGGCGCGACGCCCCAGATCCTTATGGCGAGCCGGGCCACGAATCCTCCGCGGCCGCTGCGAATCGCACGACCGGGGTTACCGGAGTCGGTCGAGACTGCCGTCATCACGGCGATGGCTCATCTACCGGACGACAGATTTCAGAGCGTCGACGAGTTTGCAGATGCCCTTCGCCTTCCGATCGTCGCCGAGGAAGCAAAAGATGCGTTTGAAAGCAGCGCCGGTGATGAGCTCCTTACCAAGCTGAAGGAATCCTTTCGTGAACTGTACGAAGTCCAGGAAGAGATAAAGGGCGGCGGAATGAGCCGCCTCTTCCTTGCAAAGGATCTCTCCCTCAATCGGCTTGTGGTGATCAAGATTCTCCCGCCGGAGCTGGTGAGTCAGATGATGCTCGCCCGGTTCAAGCGCGAGAGCGAAGTCACGGCGCGCCTGCAGCATCCCCACATACTGCCAGTGATATCAGCAGGAGTGCGCGACGGGCTGGTGCACTACATCATGCCCTTCATCGACGGCGAGTCGCTGCGCGGCCGAATCGGGCGCGAACAGCACATGCCGATGAATGAGGCGCTTCGGCTGCTGCGCGAAGTGACAGATGCGCTGTCATACGCGCACAAGAACGGGATCATTCATCGCGACCTCAAGCCCGAGAACATCCTGATACAGGACGGGCACGCAGTGCTCGCCGACTTTGGCATCGCTGCGGCACTTAGCAGCGACAAGGGCGAAACGGCCACACGCCTCACCGGCACCGGGATGTCGCTCGGCACGGTCGGATACATGGCGCCGGAGCAGGCCCTTGGAGAACGAAACGTTGACGCTCGCGCCGACATCTATGCGCTCGGCGTGATCGCCTATGAGATGATGGCGGGCGCGCCCCCATTCATCGGTGCAACCGATCAGGCAATCCTCGTCGCCCATCTTACGCGCGAGGTGCAGAGCGTCGATGTCGTGCGGGAGGACACCCCACCTCAGGTCGCGCAAGCGATCAAGCGGGCGATGGCAAAGGATCCCGCAATGCGTTTTCAAACTGCGGCCGAGTTCCGCGACGCTCTGGAGCCTGTCGCTGGCGGCGTGTCGGGGCCCACACTTTCCACACGCATTCGTCGCCTGCGACGACTCCCGACGAGAGTGACACTTGGCGTTCCGATCGCGCTTGCTGCTGTTGCCGCTGCCTTGTACCTGACGAACAACGTGCGCCGAAGCAGCGCGGCACCCGAAGCCCTCACCATCGCGATTGCGCCATTCAATGCGCTGACGGCAGGATTGGAGCTCTGGCGAGAAGGCCTTGTGGACGTGCTCGCGCGAAACCTGGATGGAGCCGGACCTTTCCGCACGGTATCTCCGACAGTTGCGATCAAGGGATTTCCCCTTGCATCAGACCGCAAATCAGCATCTGATCTCGCTCGCCGCACCAACGCTCAGTACGCCATCTTCGGCACCGTCGTCGGGAGTGCAAACGACTCTGTCAGGCTTCGCGCTACACTTGTCAATATCCAGACTGACCGGGCGTGGGACTACGAAGGGCGCGACTCAACAGTTGAAGCGGCGGCGGCGCAGTTCACCGTCGCCGTCCTGGCCGAATTGGGCAAGACCCACCGCATCGGCGCGGTCCGCCAATCATCCTTCGGTTCGACATCGATCGATGCGATGCGCGCGTTTCTCCAGGGTGAGCAGTTCTATCGGCGGACGTCGTGGGACTCAGCAGCTACTGCCTACGCAAGGGCTGTCGCCTTTGACAGCCGGTTCGCCATCGCGCTGCGTCGAGCCGCTCAGGTGACGGGATGGCAGCGAAATGAAGGCGATTCGGTAGCCCGCGCCTTCCGTCTGGCGGCGGGCGCGGCCAACCGTGGACTGTCCCCGAGAGACAGTCTTCTCATCGCCGCAGATTCGCAATCTGCCGCGGTCGCGCGCCTGCCGAGCGACTCGATGAACTGGGCTATGCTGAAGCGTCTGTTCTCCACGGTAGATGAAGCTGCTCGCCGCTACCCCGACGATCCTGAGGTCTGGTACTCAGTCGGGGAAGCACGCTTCCATCAAGGGTACGGTAGTCCGGTCAAGGTCACGGAACGTGAGAGCCTCGAAGCTTTCGACAAGTCGATCGCCCTCGATTCAGCGTTTGCCCCGGCATACGTGCATGCCGTCGAGCTCGCGTTCACGCTCGACGGCGCAAAAGCAGGACTTCGGTACGCCGGGCTCTATCTCCGATTGCGGCCAACAGATGATGAGGCGGAAGGCATCGCAATTGTCAATGCTGTGGCCGACGGCAGCTCTCCAAATGCCAGCGACAGTGTCCTTGATGGTGCATCCTCCGATGCAATCATGGCCGCGTACTACACAGTTCGGCGATGGCCAGATTCAGCGCAGACAGCACTCCGTCTTCTCCAGTCAACTGGACGACGCCCCCGAACCTCTCCGACCTACGTCAGCGACTCGGTCAGACTTTGGAACTTTCTCCCGCTGCAACTCGCATATCGCGGACGACTGAGTGAGGCCTACCTGGCGCTCGGCAATCGACCGTCCCGCATCTTCGCCGAGCTCGCGCTCCTCGGCGGAATTCCAGCTGATACTGCCGCCGCCGTGTTCTCGAGATGGGTGAAAGACGGATTGCCTCAAGCGTTTCATGCGCTGCCATGGCTGGCCGCGAGACGGGATTCCCTCACGATTAAAACCCTGATGTCCCGCGCCGACGCAAACTCCGGGAGGGGCTCCGGGTTCGAGACCCGGGGAGCACGCTATCGCGCGGCATCGACACGCGCATATCTGAGCCTTGCAAGACAGGATACGGCTGATGCGCTGAAGCGGTTCGTCGCGTTGCGTGACACGCTGTGCATCGCTTGTTACCTCGACCGACTTACTGCGGCGCGACTGCTGGCCGCACGCGGCAAGCTCGCCGAGGCCGATTCCCTGCTCGGCCAACGGATAAACAGCCTCGTGACTCCGGCTGAAGTGCTCATCGCGATGGAACGTGGCCGGGTCGCAAAGCGGCGCGGACGGAATGCCGAAGCAACCCGGGCGTTTCGCCTCGTAGTCGACGCTTGGTCGACCGGTGATCAAGCGCTCCAGCCTATGGTGGCTGAGGCCCGGCGCGAGCTCGCCGCGCTGCTGAAATAGCTGGAAGACTAGCGATGTAAGTATCTGTTTATGTATGCTTGTCTGGCAGGCTGGACGGTTCGCAAGCGCTTCCGCCTATCGCACCGCCGCCTGTTGGTAATCACCAAAGGGGGATCAAATGAAGGCTATCACGCTCACGGCACTGACCCTGGCACTTGCTTCCGCGGCATGTCAGGAAGCTACAACGTCACCGCAAATCACTGGCGCGCCTGAACTCCAATACGCCTTCGGCAATCCGCCGCCGCCGCCGATTGACACGGGAGCGGCCGGATATTCCCAGGACGCCCCCGCGACATTCTACACGTTGCAAGTGACTTACTTCTTCAACCCGGTCGGCAGTGCGGGCTATCTGAAATTTGACAAGAATCAGGAAGGTTCCACCGAAATCGACAAGAACGCACAAGTGAGGTTGTCACAGGGCACCTTTTCCGGAAAGGGCTTCGTGACCCTCGCTGCGTCAGGTGGGTCCCCGCTCGTCATAGACTTGTCGACCGTAACGCAGGGGAGCAGCTTCTCATCCTGCTCTACGACTGAAACGACGCCCACTGCGACTGAAGATACGCGGTCGGATGGTGGTTGCTTTGCCTTAACGTTTAGTGGAGTGACGCGGAACGGGGTCTCGACAGGATCGCCGTTTGTCCTGGTTCCCGGCTGCAGAACAGCGCGGACAGGGGAGATTATCCCCTGTGTGAAACCGGGCAATCCGACTGACGACGCATCCTAGTCGCGGCTGCGGCATGAGCCGGGGGCCGGAAAGCAGGCATGCTTTCCGGCCCTTTGCTTTTTCCGAGAGCGACCCTTCTGTAGCCAGGTTGCTTGGGGGCTAGGCAATCCAGTAGTTCAGCGAAGCGGAGGGTTCAGTTTTTCGTGCCTACGCTCGGCTTCCCGTTTGATCGTGTTGAGCATCCCCGCGAACACCAGGTGGTGCATGGGCGAGAGACCGTACCAGTAGGCGCGTCCAAACCATCCAACTGGATCGAAAATCGCCGTCTGGGTCAGCCGTGTCCCGGCGGCAGTCTCTTCCACCTCGAACTCGAGCCACGCCCGGCCCGGGAGCTTCATCTCGGCGATGAGCCTCAGACGGCGCCCTGTCTCAACCTTTTCCACCCGCCAGAAATCGATGGTATCCCCTGCCCTCAAGCGAGTTGGATGGGGCCTGCCACGGCGCATTCCCACTCCTCCGGCAAGCATGTCGAGGAGACCGCGCAGCTGCCACAGGAAATTCCACCGGTACCAGCCGTTCTCTCCACCGATTTGCTCGACGACGGCAAATACTTCGGCGGCCGGCGCCGCGACAATTGCTTCACGGGAATCCAGCAGACGCGATCCGAACGCAGCATCGCCCCACGTGCGACGCTCCCCCGAGGAAGAAACCGCATCAGACCACCGGGTGGAGGCGAACTCCTTTTCTTCGTTGTACAATGCGCGCCTGATCGCCTCCTGAATCCCCACCGGCTCGATTGGAAAGCTGTCCCGGGCCGACGGATCGACGACCACTGTCGAATGGCTGATGCTTTCAATCAGCTTCCTGCCGATCCGCGCATAGAGTGGGGTTACAAGACCAAGCCAGAGGCTCGACAGGTAAGGAGTAAGTACAGGTACCGGCAACATGCGCAAGTTGATTCCGCGCTGGAGTGCATACTCGCGCATAATCTCGGCATACGACACGACATCGGCGCCACCGATCTCGTACGCTACCGACGGCTGAGGATCAAGTTCAGCGGCCGCAACGAGATAATCGAGCAGATCGTCAATCGCGATCGGTTGCGCCAGCATGCCTACCCATCGAGGAGTGACCATGAACGGCAATCGCTCGACAAGCGCCCTGACCAACTCGAACGAAAGGCTGCCGGAGCCGATCACGACCGAGGCCCTGAACTCCACGAGCGGTACTTCAGTGCTCCCTAGTATTCGCCCGACTTCATGACGGCTGCGCAGGTGAGCAGAGAGCGATTCCTTGTCGCGACCGAGCCCACCGAGATAAATAATCCGCCTGACTCCGGCCGCCTCGGCAGCAGCTACAAAGTTCGACGCACCAGTCCGGTCCCGGTCCTCGAACGAGCCATCAGCTCCCATCGAGTGAACCAGATAGTACGCGATGTCGACACCGGCCAGTGCGGCGTCAAGACTCTCGCGGTCGAGAACATCACCCTGAACCACCTCGACGTTGGCGGAGACCCTGCCCACGAGTGATTCTGGTTGCCTGGCTACTGCACGTACCGAAAATCCGCGATCTTCGAGGCGCGGTACCAGACGCCCGCCGACGTAGCCCGTAGCACCGGTGACGAGGATCTTCACTCCCACATCCGGAAATTGTCATCGCGACTGGTGGTAACGGCAATCACTGGAGCACAGGGATCCAGAACGAAAAAGTCGTCCCTCTTCCCACCTCGCTATCGCAATGAAGTCGGCCTCCGTGGCCCTCGACGATTCGCTTGACAATTGCCAGGCCAAGGCCCGTGCTCGATTCATTCCGGGTCGCCTTTGTCGACGCGCGCCTGAACGGCTTGAAGATCTCCCCGATCTCGTGGGCGGGAATTCCCGGTCCGCGGTCTACGACATCAATTCTGATTTCCTCACCTTCTGAGTTCACACGCACCATGATGCTTGTTCCTGGATCGGAGAACTTCACCGCGTTGCTGAGGAGGTTGTGGAGCGTTTGCTCGAGTTTCACCGCATCGGCAGTCACTTCAGGAATGTTCTCCGAGATCTCGGCAATGATGTCGATGCCTTTGTCGTGCGCGAGCAATCGGTTCAGCTGGACGTTCTCACTGACGAGCCGGACGATGTCGAGCTTCTGCGAGTCGATCCGCAACTGCCCAGATTCGATTGCCGACAGGTCGAGCAAGTCATTGATAAGTGCCAGCATGAAACGACTGGATTCACGTATCCGCTCGAGGAAGTGACGCCTCTTTTCATCCGAAAGAGGTATCTCAGTGTCGAGCAGCAGCTCACTGTATGACCTGATTGCTCCAATCGGGTTCCGGAGATCGTGGGCTGCCATACCGAGGAGCTGGTTCTTGAGGTCGCTAGTTCGCTCCAGCTCGACGTTCTTTTTCGTAAGCTCGCGCTGGACTGTTGCAAGCTCGTTGTTCAGCCGCATAATGCTTTCGTATGCGTCAGGGCCCCTGTCGGTTTCGGCTTCACCGGCTCGCGATTTCAGCGCGGAGCGCAGCGCGTTAGTCTGTTCATTGTTGATTTTCATCAACTCGTCGTAGTACCGGATTACCGCCGAGCGGGTCGGCGCTCCGACGAGCAGCATCGAATCGGGCGAAGACGCGGCTGCTGCGAAATGCAACAGCTGTATTTCCGATCCCCGCCGAAAACCCAGTTCCCAGTCGAACGCCGCTCCCCTCGAGCTTGCCTCAGCCATAAAGCGCCGTGCCTTGTCCAGGCTCGACTCGTCAACAAGATCGACGAAGGGCGATCCAATCACCGAATCACCCAGCAAGCCGCTGTCTTCGCGAATTACGTTAAGGACGAGGCCATCGTGTCCGCAAATCAGAGCCAGTCCGCCAACAACAGCTCCCGCTTTTCCCGAGTCGCTCACTGCCTGTCGATCAGTTCGTCAGCCATTGTTACGGCAGCCGATGCATCGGCTGCGTACCCATCCGCTCCAACTGTCCGCCACAGGTCAACGTCGATGCTGAACGGATAGCCTCCGACGAGAACTGCAGGAGGTCGCGCGAACTCCGCTGACTTGAGCGCGGCCACGACCTCCACAACTGCAGGAATGTGGAAGCTCATGGTGGCTGAGATGGCGACCGCATCCGCCCGTTTCTCCAATGCAGCGGAGACGAGGCCACTGCTTGGAGTGTTTGCCCCCATATAGTAGGTATCCCAGCCAGCCATCTCGAAGAAGTCGGCGACCATTCTCACTCCAATCTCGTGCAGATCTCCCCCGACGGCGGCCGCAACAAGGCGCCGATGTCTGCGCTCCGACGAAAATATCTGGGGGTAGAGCTGCGACATTATCAGCTGCGTTGCCGCCGTGCAGAAATGTTCTTCTGCTACGGACATTTCATTCATCTGCCATCGCCGCCCGATCTCATACTGACTCGTCTGGAACACGTGCAGGTAAATATCCCGAATTGTCACCCCTGACTTGACGGCCGAAAGTATCATCTCGCTGGCGCCCTGCCGATCGCCTGCCAGGAGGGTATCGAGGTAACGCTGGGCGAGCGCCGAGTGTGGGTGCCCCTCATCGATGAACGTTTCCCGGACGGAGGGCAGTGCGGGGAGTCGAGCGAGCCCTTTCTCCACAATTCGTCCCGCAGCAGTGCCTGGTTCACCGGGAATCGTCTCAATTATGACCTGCCTGAGCAGGGACAAATTCCGCGCAAGATGCTCTTCGGAAAAATGCAGGCGGACCAGCAGTATCTTCGCCCACCCTACATACTCCTCAAACAGCGCGTCGCTCGATCCCGCTGCTGCTGCTGCGAGGTACGAGATGTGACGGCTGGCATCCTCGGTGCACTTGGCCCGCCCCGCATCTCCGAACTTTGCCTGAAGGGACGAATCGGCCTCGAAGTGTCGTCTCGTTACTTCGCCGGCGATCTGGTCTGCGTACACTTCAAGCGCTGCAGCAACACGCGATCCGGAAGGGGAGCCGTTGCCTTGCGCGTTCGTCACCTCGGTGAGCCCGGCGTGGACTCTGCCATGATGTCTGCGATTCCCGCCCACTCTGGCTTCGCGCGCGAATCCATCATCACCTCAAAAGCCTCATGTCGCACGGTGGTTCGGCCCATGATGTTGGCGGGCTCCCGGGAATGGGAGGTCGCATGCTCCGAGCTCGACATGTAAGCCTTGAACGAGTCGCGGTCGTCCCACGCGGTCAGGAATGTGTGCGTGGCATCGCCGGACTGGGGCTTGAGCAATTGGAGGTATCGAAAGCCGGGGAAGCCATCAACGAGGTGCGCTCGATCGCGAAACTGATTCTCGAGTTCAGCCTGGTCTTCCGGACGAACCGTCAGGTGCGAGATGAAGATGAACATGACCCTCGAAGTGTAACGTCCGAAGAAACCAGAAGTCAGGTGGTCGCAGGAGTTCCAAAGTTAACTTACTTCGCGCCCTCGGAAATCGTTGCGCTTGCCTCCCGTTTGTCGCCCGAATCTGCTTCAGGCGCTTCCTGCTCTGACTTAGCTTCGGGTTCGTAGCTGAGCACCGCATGAACAGGAAAATGATCTGAACCGACGTATTCCAGCCGCCGCATCCGCGTCAAGCGGAAACTGTCAGAGTGCAGAATGTGATCAAGGGGAAACCTGAAACCCGGCGCGCGCGCGTGAAACGTGCTGAACATGCCGCGACCCTTCCGAGGGTCGACGAGCCGGCTGACCTTCTGAAACAGGCGAGTCGTCCTCGACCACGCGACATCGTTCAGGTCACCGCACACTACTACCGGCTGATCGCTGTCGCAGACTCGCTTACCGACGAGTAAGAGTTCAGCATCTCGCTCGAGAGAATCCTCATTCTCACCCGGTGCCGGTGGGCGCGGATGCACGCAGTTGAGCCAGACTGTCTCGCCGTTCCGGAGCGCAACGTGCGCCTGGATCGAGGGCACATCCGGTTCAATCAGAAAATCGATCGAAGTTTCGCTGAGGGGGAGCCGCGAGTAAAGCAGCATCCCATAAGTGTTCGACAGCGGGCATTGCACAGTGTGCGGATGTGTCTCGAGTAGCGTGTCGAGCCTCTCCCGCCACCAGTCGTCGGTCTCTACGAACAGAATCACGTCGGGGTCAGCAGCTCGCATGACGTTGAGCACGAGATCGGACTCACGGTTGGACTCGAGCACGTTCGACACCGCGATGGCGAACTGCGAATTCTCGTCATTGGTTCGGCTCCACTCGACCTCGACCGGCGCGAATCTCGAGAAGCGCCAAATCAGCGTCGCCTGAAAAGCCACGGCGATGGCCAAGGCAGCAAAAAAACCCAGATCAGCTGGCGTTCGCCAGTCGGCGCCTGAAGCGCCACGCAACAGAAGGGCAGAAATTCCGGCGACTGCAAGCTGGACTCGCGGAAAATCCCAGATGCGGATCCACCAAACCTTTGAATGCAACAGTCCGAGGACGGTGGCAATAATGACGAGCGCGCCGAGAACATAGGATACTACCAGTATCATCGAAGGTTCACCTTGCTATGGTACGACCGGCACTTGACTCGATCGCTACGCAAAGGCAGCGCCAAGCGGAGATTAACGCATGAAGCTCTTCGCAACGAGATCGGCCGCTGATCAGAGGTACGGCTACCGCCGGAATACGTCCGTGCTCAGATAGCGAAGTCCTGAGTCAACGATGATTGTAACAACGGTCTTGCCAGGTCCCAGTTGCTCAGCGACCCGCAACGCCGCGACAACGTTTGCACCGGTAGACGTGCCAGCGAAGATTCCTTCCTCCCGGGCGAGCCGCCGCGCCATAGTCTTTGCTTCGTCGGTGGAGACCACTTCTATATCATTGATCAGTAGTGGGTCCCACAACGGCGGTATGAAGCCGATACCGATGCCTTCGATCTTGTGCGATCCCGATGGTCTGCCGCTGAGAACGGCAGATTCCGCCGGTTCAACCGCAGTGATCCGGATGTCGCGACGGTGTTTCCAGAGCGCCTTGGTTACGCCGTGGATAGAGTGAGCGGTGCTGACGGAATGCACGAACGCGTCTACATCGCCACCCGACTGATCTCAGGCATGATATCGCGTTGACGTTCCAGTACTATGAGAAAGGGGATGCGAAGTTGTGCGCATCCCCTTTCGGTCCCGCGGCCGCTATCTGCTACTTGATGCTGAAGTCCTTTGTACCTGCAGACGTTCCGTTCAGCATGACCTCGACCTTGTAGGTCCCCGCGGGCCACGCGGTTGCCTTCTGAATGTGGAACTCGTGCCATGCTTCGCCAGTCGGGGCAATGTTCTGTGAGGTCTCCTCGACCGTCTGCCCATCCTGGAACGTGAACTTCGCAGCGAGGGTTCCGCTGCCTGCACCGTCGGTCTGAACTGCGACGTAGATCGTGTCGCGCACGCCGAAATCGTCTGTGCCGTCGCGGACCGACTTATCGGTATCGAGTCCCTTCCCGATCTCGATCTCATCGACGCGGAGCTCATTCGACATTGGCGGCATCGTGTTCATCGAAGTGTCCATCGCAACGACAGAGTCGTCGGCTTTTTTGCTGCACGCTGCCGTGGCAACGAGAGCGATTGCCAGCACGCCGGCTGTGCGCCTGGTTCTGAAAACGTTCATTGTGGTTCTCCTTTCCTAATGATCACGCATCGGGTATTGTGAGTTCCTGACCCGGATGGATCAGGTCGGGGTTCGAGATCTTGTCCCGGTTGGCTTCGTAGATGCGCTTCCACTGGCTGCCGTCGCCGTATTGGGCCTTTGCTATTTTGCTGAGGGAGTCGCCGCTCTTCACCGTGTAGGTACCGCCCGTGGATGAAGCAGGAGCGCTCGTGGATTCGCCCGATGTCACATCGGAGAAATCTGCGGGAGCGTTGCGTCCGCTCGTCCCGCCCGAGGTCGTGTCGCCGAAGTTCGGCGGCGCCCCGGTTTTCTTCTCATCCTCGTTGTCGTTATCGAAGATGGATCCTGCCTTGTCGAATATTCCCATCGATGCCTCGCCTGTGGATCGCCCGCGGGGTCGCCGGCGAATACACCTACGAAGGCAATATCAGGACCATCGAAGGCCAAACATCAGCTGTCGGGGAGCCCCTGCGACTCGAGCCATACAGCGAGAACTCTCATCGTCTCGGCGTCAGTTTGTCCGAGCACCTGCGGCATCACCGGCCAGCGCTTTCCTGCGCGCATCATGTACCACATCGGCCCGGTTGCCTCTTCGCCTTTGCGCACGTTGGCAGGCTGGCCTGCGTACGACACGAAGTGATAGCTGGCGCCGTGCCGGGTGATGCGATGCTGCTGGATCTTGTAGCTCATGACGATTCCTTAATACGGGGGGCGCGCTCACTCAGCGTGCTTAACCAATCTAACCCTGACTCAGGTTCTCGACGGCTTCAGCGACGGCATCGACGTGCCCGTTGACCCTTACTTTCCTGAAGATCCGGGCGATCCTGCCTCTGCTGTCGATCAGTACAGTCGTGCGCTCGATTCCCATGAACTTTACTGCGAACATCGACTTCTCCTTCCAGATGCCGTAAGCATCGGAAAGCGCGTGATTCTCATCGACGAGCAGGCGGTATGGGAGCGCGAACTTCGCCCGGAATTTCGCATGTGACTTTGCATCGCCGTGATTTATGCCGAAGACTTCCGCGTTGAGTCCATCGAAGCGTGGCAGTGCATCGCGGAATCCACAGGCTTCCTTCGTGCAGCCGGCTGTGTTGTCCTTGGGATAAAAAAACAACACGATGTTGCGACCGCGTAGCGATGCGAGTGATACGCGGCTGCCGTCGTCAGCCTCGAGATCAAAATCTGCAGCTTTGTCGCCTTCATTGAGCATTTTGTATCCACACCTGAAACGTTTGCGCGAATAGCGGCGCTGGCCGTTATGCGATCAGCGCGATTCTGGAATCTATGACTATCGACTCCTCGGACTGTACCGGGGGATGGCAACGCTACGTATTATTCACGCGAAGCGCCCGTAGCTCAATTGGATAGAGCAGCTGACTTCGGATCAGCAGGTTGGGGGTTCGAGCCCCTCCGGGCGCATCGTGCTGAACGAAGGGCTAAACGCCGTGCGCGACGACTGCTTCTGCAGTGCTGCTCGAAGAGAACCGATCGCGGTTTCGGAGCCTTCGACCTCGAGGCCGCTGCTCACTGCTGCGTCCCAATTCAGCTCGCCCGCTGCGAGTCCAAGAAGACAAGTCGCGGTGCAGCGCAAGCGAACGTCGGGCACTGCGGAATCCAAATTCTCAACCTGTACGCCGGAGGGCGAAAGGCGGAGAATCAAGCTGCCCTCAGGGAGTTCGGTCTCCAGCACGAGCGACTCAGCCGACGAATCGACACTCAGTTCAAGAGCCTGAAGCGCAACCCCCAGCCAGTGGGGGCGAAAGGCCTGCTCCAAAGTCCTGTCGCGCATGAATTGCCCTCCCCACCGGACGAGCGCGTGGATCGGTACTGCCAGCTCTTTACCAAGGTTGGTCAGGCCGTACACGGTCGCGCCAGCCGGAGGCGGGAGTGTCCTCCTCTTAACGAGCTCCCTTTCTTCAAGCATTCGAAGCCGGTCTGTAAGCAAGTTCGTCGCGACACCGGGCAACCCATCCTGAAGGTCCCGGAAGCGCTTCGAGCCCGTCAGAAGCTCGCGCACGATGAGCAGCGTCCAACGATCCCCGATGACGTCCAGAGCCAGAGCGAGGCCACAATATTGATCGTAAGACCGCATGCTTGACAATATAAACTCATTACTTTATTTTTTCAAGCATGTCACGCGACATTGCACACCGTGTCACGGTCGCCGGAGGGCGATCGATTGTCGCCAAGGTGGCTGGGAGCGGGAGAGTGGTCTTGCTGCTGCATGGCATCCCGGGGGTCGGAGCGGTTTGGGCGGAGGTCTCGCGGCTGCTGTCTGCCCGCTACCGGGTGGTCGTTCCCGACCTCGTCGGGTTCGGTGAGAGCTCTCGCGCAATTGACATCGAGACACTCTGGGCCGACGCCCAGGCCGCTGCGGTTCTCAAGCTCATGGACGACCTCTGCATCGACGAGGCGCTGGTAGTTGGCCATGACTTCGGGGGACCGGTTGCCGCCCATCTCGTGGCGCAGGCTCCCGAGCGAGTCGCCGGCCTTATCCTCGTGTCTGCCAACACCTTCGGCGATACGCCGATTCCGTTCCCGCTTTCCGGCATACTTTGGCCGGGAGTTGGCCGAGCGTGGGAGCGGATGATTTTCTCTGCTCCGTCACTTCGGATGATGGTCAAGCAAGGTGTAGGTGATACGACGACCAGGCTCGATCCCGATCTCTATGTCGGGGATGAAGATCAAGCGCGTGCGATTCGCATCATCTTCGGATCTGCATTGAGACACCTTGAATCAAGGTACGCGCCGATAACCGAACTGCTCGGCCGGGTTGATACCCCCACGCGTGTCGTGTGGGGCGACCGGGACCCGTTCTTTCCGGTTGAGCAAGCCTATCGAACGGCCGCGCTAATCAAAAGTGCAAGTGTGACCGTACTCCCTGGGGCAGGGCACTTCCTGCCAGAGGAAAGGCCGCTGGAGTTGGCCGCGGAGGTAGACCGGCTGTCGTTCGACCTGGAGTCGACTGCCTATGACAGCGCTCGAGATTTTTCTCCAGAGGTCGATCGAGCCGGTTATCTTGTGCCCCGAGACTACAGCGACTCAGTGATGGTTCATCACCTGCTCCCGCCTCCGCTTTTAATGCGATTCTTCCGGCGACACTGGTTGGCAAGCTTGTTGTCACTTGCGGTGATCGGACTCACGGGACGAGCTGACAGCGTGACTGACTCGCTGGGAAATTCAGTTGCGTCCAGCGTTTCCTTCGTTCTCCCAGACTCGTATGTGATATTCTCACCGTTCTCGAGAATACTCGATGCGCTTACTCTTCTGTCGACGCAGCAGACTATCGCTCTCCTGGTGAGCGCTGCGCTGACCGTTGTCATTTGGGCGGCGACGCGGTCGGCATATTCGCTTCCAAAGCGACTTGGCCTCGGGATCGCCTCGTTTCTCGTGGTTGCACTGGCGCTTGAAGCCGCGGCGGCATTCTTCCCCCGTCCGATGGCGGCGCTTTCTTCGGCAGACCCCGACGTTGTGTTGATCGACTTCCACAGTCATACCGGAACATCGCACGATGTGCGAAAGGGTTACGACTCCGAGATGAACCGCGACTGGCACATGTCAGGCGGTTTCGACATCGCGTACGTGACTGACCATGTGAAGTTTGCGGGTGCGATTGCCGCTCGATCCAACAATCCTGCGCGCGCGGGTGATGGAACGTCGCTCCTCACCGGTGTGGAGGGACGCTATCACCGGATCATGTCGACGATAGTTCTTGGAATTTCCGAGGCTGATTCGCTCCTCTTGAACAAGCGCGGCAACATGCTTTCAGGAGTGGTCTCAGCTGGAGTGCCCCCGGTGACTATCATTGCGCTGCCAAACCGGAATCTCGACTCAGTCACGACGCAGCTGCTCGACAGCGCCGACGCTTTGCCAAATCTCGTCGCTATCGAGTTGATCGATGCGGCACCGCGCGGACTCGCGCAGTTCGATCGTGAAGAGGCGAATATCCGACGGGTTGCGGATGAGCTTGGGCTGTTCCTCGTAGCCGCGTCAAACAACCATGGATACGGTCGCACCGTCGCAGCGTGGAACCTGATGGAGGTGCGCGGATGGAGAGGGCGCGCGCCGGAGGAAGTGGCACGCGACATTGAGCAGCAGCTTCGTGAGCGAAGGTCTGATGCCGTAGAGATCGTGCAGCGGACGAGGCCGCGAGTTCACGGTATTGCGTCCGCGGCAACACTTCCGGTGGTGGCGTGGCAGACATTCGGAAGTCTTACGATGATCGAGCGGGTGGGATGGCTCGCGTGGATCTGGATTCCAGTGCTGATCACCGCGCGTCGAGCATCCTTTCGACTGTAGCACGATGCCTGGAGCGCGGCCGGCTGCACGCGCCCTGGCGAAAGGGTTCTACGGCGGCCTGCGCCCGCACAAGGATGGGTCAGGGAGCGCGGAGAGGGTGGTGGAAAGAATGCTCGAGGGTTTGACATCGAATTGGATATCAACTGAAACGAAGCCGGCTTATTCCAGCACCTCTCATGTTGATATCTAATTCGATCTCAAACCCTCAAGCATTCTCTCCACCACCCTCTCCACGCTCCCGACTGTTGCCAGGACTACACTGCGTCCGACAGCGAGGTAAAGTTGAAGTCCTTCACCTTGATCGGCGGAACGACCACAGCACCGCCGGCCTCGGTACCGGCGAGACGCACCGGCCGTCCCATCGCCTCTACGTTGTTCAGCATGAACAACGGTGAATCGTTGAAGCGAAAGTTCTTGATTGCCCTCGAGATCTTGCCATTCTCGATGAGGAAAGTCCCGTCGCGGGTCAGCCCCGTGTAGAGAATTGTGCGCGGATCCACCTCGCGCAGGTACCATAATCTCGTCACGAGAACACCGCGCTGCGTGGTGCGGATCATCTCCTCAACCGAGGTCGTGCCACCGCTCATGATGAACGACGTCGGCGCACCCGTCGGCTTCTTGTTCATTTTCTGAGCCCAGAAGCGCGAGTAATACAGCTCCGTCAGAACACCCTTGTCGACCAGCGTCTGTTTGCCAAGAGGGAGTCCGTCACCGTCCCAGGGCTGCGAAAGAATCGTCGGGTCAAATGGATCGGCGGTTATGCTTATCCGCGAGTCAATGATTTTCTCGCCAAGCTTGTTGCCGCCTCCCTGCTTCGTGAACGGGCTGCGACCTTCGTCAGATGAGCGGGCATCGGCATAGAAGCCAATCAGCTGCACCAGATCTCCTACTGCCTGCGGCTCGAGAATTACCGTATACCGCCCAGGCTCGATACCGACTGGATTCCGCGACAGACGCGCCTTGTCGATTGCGCGCGCGCTCACACCGGCGATGTCGAGCTGTCTCCAGTCAGGATGTTCAGCCCCGGCCCAACCTGAGCCCGTGCCGTCGGTCGTCCTGACCGTAACCGTATAGTTCGCGTTCGTCGCCTTGTGGTATGCGAACAGCTTGTCGTTGTTGCCGAGCGCGTTCGTCGCCGTGTTGACAACCAGATAACCGGCCGCTGAGAGATCGCCAGCGCGCCGCGAAGGTTCGAGCGCTGTCATCGCAGCCTGAGCCAGCGCAGCAGAGTCGAGCGTCTCAGTTCCCGGAAACGCTGCGTTGACTGACCGTATGTTCTGCGGTCCGAGGTTCGGCATTGCCTCGGGATCGTCTGGCGCCAGCTTGGCAAGCGCCTCTGCCTGCCGCACGACTGCAAGCAACGCATCGTCAGCCGTGTTGTTGGTGACGACTGTCGCGCGTTTGGGGCCGAAAGAACTGGTGACTGCGATCTGGATATCGGCGACGCTGCCCGCCGTTGTCACGTTGTTCGCCGCGAAACGCACGTTGTTGGTGACGGTGCTGCCGACGTTGACGCTGATCGCGTCAGCCTGCGACATCTTCACAACCTTTTCCACGATCGCCTGCGATTCAGCCTGCGAAAGGATCTCCGCTTCGGCGGTCGCCGGGATAAGTCGCTTGGGGGATCTCATGCCTTCCTTCCGGTGTTGATGACGTTGACGTTACGGAAGCGCGCAGGCGGTGAGCCGTGACTCACTGCGTTCACCTGCGGCGGCTGGCCCTTACCGTCGAAGAAACTTCCTCCCAGGCGATAGCTCTGCTTGCCGCCGATCATGTCCATCGAGTTCCAGAACTCCGGCGTGCGGATCTGGTACGCAACGTCCTTCAGCATGCCGACGATCTTGCCACCCTTGATCTCGTGGAAGACCTGGCCACCGAACTGCGCGTTGTAGCGCTGCTGGTCGATCGAGAACGAGCCTTCGCCGGTGATCGCGATACCGCGGTCGGTCGCAGCTATGATGTCTTCCATGCTCTGCTCTTTCTCACCGGGGAGCAGCGACACGTTCGGCATTCTCTGGAACTGCACGCTTGACCATGAATCGCCGTACGAGCAACCGTGTGATCGCGTCGGCACGTTCTGCGAGTCGTACCACCACTTGAGCCAGTTGGCCTGCTCGCGTGTCGTCTGGTAATCGTTGAAGATTCCATTCTTGACGATCAGAAAGTTGTCAGGCTTCACACCCTCGTCGTCGTAACCGACGGTAGCGAGAGCACCTTCCTGCGTACGATCACCCTGGATGTTCATGAACTCCGGGCCGTACTTGAGCTTGCCGAGGACTTTCTCCGGCGGCGCAAGGAACGAGGTTCCCGCGTAGTTCGCCTCGTATCCGTTTGCACGGTCCAGCTCGGTCGGGTGTCCGATCGACTCGTGAATGGTGAGCCAAAGATGCATGGGATCGAGCACAAGATCGTAGCGGCCTACGTCGACTGGCTTCGCCTTGAGCTTCTCCGACGCTTCCTCGCCCCACTTGAGCGCGTTGCCCGGAAGATCTTCTGAAAGGATGAACTCCCATCCACGGCCCATCGGCTGGGATACGTTCGAGCGATTCTGGAAGTCGGACTGGTCAGGTGCAATTGCAGTGATCTGCATCCGCGCCCAACTCTGAATGATCGTCTGCGTGATGACGGACCCATTCGTGTCGGCGTAGTTGCGCTCGTTCTTTCTGAAGAAGAGCCCGCTGAAAACGAACTTGACGTTCTGAGCCTTCATCGCGGCTGCATTTGCCCTGATAAGAAGATCAGCCTTCTGTTCGATCGGGATCGTCCAAGGATCGATCGTATACGCACTCTTCCACGCGACGTCGGTGTGTGCAGGCGCGGGTGCCAACTCGATCGGCGAAGAGCGACCAATGCGTGTCGCCTTTGCCACCGCGACAGCCTTTCGCGCCGCTGCCGCGATTCCGTCCTTCGTCATGGTGCGAGTTGCAGCGAAGCCCCACGTCCCGTCAACGAGCGCTCGTACCCCGGCGCCGATGGAATCGGTGTCGACAACATTCGTGATCTGCTGCTCACGAGTCGAAACGAAGTTCTGGAGATAGCGGCCAATTCTAACGTCAGCATAGCTGGCTCCCGCCATCTTCGCTGCGTTGAGAGCGTCCATCATGAGCTCGCGAGTCGCTGCGTCCATCACTGGCGCGGGCGGCTCGGGCATCGACGGCTGCATCGGAAGCGGCGCAAGGCCGTGTGCTCTGCGGAACGCTGCTTCCGCCGCGATCGCGCCGGCGACGAGCGTCCCCTTTTTCAGGAATTCCCTTCGATTTGTCGTCATGACTCGCTGTTCTGTGTGTGGGTCCTGAAGGAGTTTTCTTCAGTTCTGATAATGCATCAGATTCGTGGTCCGTGTCAGTACGGGTCGTGTAAGGAAATTGTGTCCCTAAATTCAAGCGCGCCGTTAGCAAATAGCCAACAGCAAATAGCGATAGCTATTGGCTATTCGCTATAAGCGACCCCGCAGAATCACAACCTGACAACCCTGTTCGATACTGGAGCCTCCACCTTGCCGCCCAAGCGCTCGGTGATGTGCTTCATCAACAGCTCAACAGCCGGCGGCGCTACGCTCAGATTCTGGCACGCCTCGCGAGCCTCAGGCACCACATAACCGTCGCCACCCGCACATGACGGATACACCCCGAACGAAAGCCTTATCGTCTCCGAAGCCCCGATAACCCGACCATCGCTTCGCATCACATCACCGACGATCCTCGACCCGGACGGGCGCTTGATATCCCAGGAAAA